>JAVRPG010000625.1:0-2777 GCA_032162325.1 Mycobacterium sp.
AACGGGTCCCGGCCGACCCGCCTGGCGACCGACGGGAACACCTCGCCGAGCAAGTCAGGCTTCGCCACGACCTGATCCCGACGGGATGCCCACCACCGGAGCGTGCCGGCGTCGACGGCCAGGTCGAGCTGGTCTCGCAGCCACTGGCCGTTCACCGCACCGGACTGCCGGAACTTCTGGTTCATCTGGATGCCTCCTCCGCGGCTCGCAGGAAATCGATCGACTGGCCGGCGACGAGCGGCGCGGCGTGCGAATGCCGTGGCAGCTCGACCGCCACCAGGCCCGGGTAGCCGCCCTCACGCAGAGCCCGCAGTACGGGCGGGAAGTCCACCGCACCGGCGCCGAACTCGAGGTGCTCGTGCACCCCTCGTCGCATGTCGTCGATCTGCACGTTGACTAGGTACGGCGCGCCTGCGGCGATGCAGTCAGGCGGCGCCAGCGGTTCGTTGCACCGCAGATGGCCGATGTCCAGGGTCAGCCCGAGTACGTCGCTGCCGACCTGGGCACGCAGCTTCAAGTAGCCCGCGAGATCGTCCACCAACATGCCCGGCTCCGGCTCGAATCCCAGCCGCACCCGGTGGTTCCCGGCGTAATCCGCGAGGTCGGCGCAGGTGGCGACCAGCCGTTCCCAGCCCAGGTCGGGCGGCACGTCGAGGGGAAGCGTCCCCGACCAGAAGGACACTGCCTCCGCACCCAGATCGGCCGCGATGTCGACTGCCCGGCGGAGTAGCTCCATCCGTCGTTGCGCGCCGTCGGAGTGCAGCAGCGTCGGCTCGTGCTTGCGGCGCGGGTCGATGACGTAGCGGCCGCCTGTCTCGACGACGACGGCGAGACCGTGCTTGGACAGCAACGCGGCGACGTCGGCGGTCCGCCGTACCAGGTCGGGCAGAAAGGGGTCCAGGTGGCCGTGGTCAAGTGTCAGGCCGACGCCTTCGTACCCGAGATCTGCGATCACCGCGAGCGCGTCGGGCAGCCGGTGGTTGCCGAACCCGTTCGTGCCGTAGCCGAACCTCATGTCGGCGACACCTTCCGGGCGAGCAACCTGGCGATCGGCAGCGCGAGGGCTAGCGCAGCACCGGTCGTGGGGGCACCGTTGCGGGCGCACCAGGCCGCCTGCAACGGCACCATGCCGTGGATCCCGGCGCCGACGGCGGTGCGCATCCGCGCGGCGGTCGGTTCCCGTGCGGCGCCGACCTGCGGCGGCGCGACCGACCCGGCGAACAAGGCCGTCAACGCGGCGACAACCAACCCCGACCGTCCACGCGCACCCGCCGCGGTACCTCCCGTGATCACGGAAGTGGCGGCGAGCGCTCCCCTCGCGGGCAACGGGGTGCCGCCGTGGACCTCGCCGCGGGACATTGCGGTCACCCCGTAGGTGTGCAGACCGACCGCGAGCGCCGGCGCCCACGCAGCCCGCCGTCGGGCGCCTGCTCCCACCAGGACATCGAGGCCCCGGGCGGCTGCCATCAAAGCCGGTCCGGCCGGGGTGTTCTTGCCGCCGAGGTCGTAGCTCCAGGCCGTTGCCGCAAGCATCGTCGAAGTACGGAACGCTGGTCCGCGACCCGCCCATGCCGCGAGGCACAGCCCGGCAGCTGTCAGCGCACTGGCTGTCGCGATCGCTGTTCGGGAGGAGATCCGACCAGACGGAATCGGTCGCTCCGGCCGCTCGACTGCATCTACGTGCCGGTCGGCCCAGTCGTTCAGCGCCATGCCGGCCCAGTAGATGCAGACAGATGAAGCTGCCAGCCCGCCGGCCCGGCCGATCCGCCTGTCACCAGCCGCCGCTGCGCCGGCCAGCACGTCACCCGGGACGGTGAGCGCGGCCGGTGCCCTGACCAGCTCGGCCAGGTCTGCGAGCCTCACCATTCCCGCACCCAGCGTACGAGTTCGTCGTACTGGCGGACCAGCGAGTGTTCGGTCGACTCGATCGGATCCTTGAAGAAGAATCCCAGGAAAGGCATAGCGCCGACCTGACCGCGCTCCAGAGCGGCGGCAGAGAGCCGGGCCAGGTCGAGCACCAGCGGCGCGGCGAGTGCCGAGTCGCAGCCTTGCCAGGTGAACTGCATCGTCATCCGAACACCCAGGAAGCCGGAGAAGACGATGTGGTCCCAGGCTGTCTTCCAGTCCCCCATCGGATCCACGTAGTCGATGTGGACCTCGCCGGCGACGTCGCCGAGCATGTCGGTCAGACCGCGTTCTTTGGAGGTGTTCTTGGACTCGGCGGTGCGCGGATCGGCAAGGGTCGCGCCGTCGCCACCACCAAGCAAGTTCGTTCCCGACCAGGCGTGCACCTTCAGGGCCCGGGCCGAGAACATCGGTGCGAGCACGCTCTTCACCAACGTTTCGCCGGTCTTGGCGTCCTGCCCACCGAACGGCAGACCACACTCGACGGCGTACTGCCGCACCGCCTCGGGCCGGATGGACGTGGAAGGCGTGAAGTCGATGAACGACGCTCCCGCCTCGAAGGCGGCCAGCGCGGCCAGCGAGCTGGCCGGCAACACTTCGTCCGGCCCGGCCAGCGCCTCGCGCAACGACGCTACGTCGGCATGCGCGGGGTGCGGCGGGTACGGCGCCTCGGTGGAGGCCACGTTGATCGCCACCACTGTGCTCAGCTGGTGCCGTTGCGCGAAGGCGCGGATGTCCGCCGCCCAGGCCTCGATCTGCTCGGCCTGGCTTACGTCATGCTGTTCGATGGTGACCAGGTTCGCCTCGGTCTGGGCTAGGTCAGCCTCCACCAGCGAGTTGAGGCCGTGCGGTAGTACACCTCCCGCGATCAG
>JAVRPG010000626.1:0-3787 GCA_032162325.1 Mycobacterium sp.
GTCCGATCCGGCATGGAAGCGCAACGACCCGATGGTCAACATGGCCCAGCTGGTCGCCAACAACACCCGGATCTGGGTCTACTGCGGCACCGGTACCCCGTCGGATCTCGACTCGGGTACCTCGGGCGAAAACCTGATGGCCGCGCAGTTCCTCGAAGGGTTCACGTTGCGGACCAACGCCACGTTCCGCGACAACTACATTGCGGCGGGCGGCACCAACGGGGTGTTCAACTTCCCGCCACAAGGTACGCACAGCTGGGGCTACTGGGGCCAGCAGGTGCAGCAGATGTTGCCTGATGTCCAGCGGGTGCTGGGGGCTCAAGCCAGCGCGTAACAACCACCCACAATCAGGGAGCCTGCCGTCGACCCCCGAACGGCAGGCTCCCTGCCATTTCGGGGTGTCGAGGGCCGGGAACAAAACACCGCACCGCAGGGTTGAGTCGATCTGACTGAACTTTGGAGGATTGATGGCTGAAGCCAAATCAGTGCCTGTGTTGTTCTTGAGTGAGTCGATCGTGCTGCCAGGAATGGTGGTGCCGATCGAGCTGGACGACGCGGCACGTGCTGCTGTTGATGCCGCCCGGGCCAGTGAGTCCGGCGAGTTGCTGATCGCGCCGCGTCTGGAGGACCGGTATCCGTCCTACGGTGTGCTGGCCTCAATCGTGCAGGTCGGCCGTGTAGCCGGTGGCAGCGGCACGGCTGCGGTGGTGCGTGGCAATGGCCGCGCGCAGATCGGCGCCGGCGCCAACGGTGCCGGACCCGCTCTGTGGGTCGAGGTGACCGAGATCACCGAACCCGCTGCGACCGACGAGACGCGTGCCCTGGCCGCCGAGTACAAGAAACTGCTGCTGGCCTACCTGCAGCGGCGGGAGGCCTGGCAGATCGTCGACTTCGTCAACCAGCTGACCGACCCGTCGCCGCTGGCCGACACGGCCGGATATGCGTCCTACCTGACGCAGGTGCAGAAGCGGCAGCTGCTGGAGACGCCTGACGTGGCCGAGCGGCTGCGCTCGCTGATCGACTGGACCAGCGACCACCTGGCCGAGGTCGAGGTCAACGACAAGATCGCCGATGACGTCCGCGAGGGCATGGAGAAGACGCAGAAGGAGTTCCTGCTGCGCCAGCAGCTGGCGGCCATCCGCAAGGAACTGGGCGAGGGCGAGCCCGACGGGTCCGACGACTACCGGTCCCGCATCGAGGCCGCCGACCTGCCCGAGAAGGTCCGCGAGGCCGCGCTGCGCGAGGTCGGCAAGCTCGAGCGCTCCAGCGAGCAGAGCCCCGAGGGCGGCTGGATCCGCACCTGGCTGGACACCGTGCTGGACCTGCCGTGGAACACCCGCACCGAGGACTCGACGGACCTGAAGTCGGCACGCGAGATCCTGGATGCGGACCATCACGGGCTGGACGACGTCAAGGACCGCATCGTCGAGTACCTGGCTGTGCGGGCGCGTCGCGCCGAGCGCGGGATGGCGGTCGTCGGTGGACGCGGCTCCGGCGCGGTGATGGTGCTGGCCGGTCCGCCCGGCGTCGGTCAGACGTCGCTGGGCGAGAGCGTGGCACGGGCGTTGGGCCGCAAGTTCGTTCGCGTCGCCTTGGGCGGCGTGCGCGATGAGGCCGAGATCCGCGGCCACCGGCGCACCTACGTCGGCGCGCTGCCGGGTCGCATCGTGCGGGCCATCGGCGAGGCTGGGTCGATGAACCCCGTCGTGCTGCTTGACGAGATCGACAAGGTCGGCTCCGACTATCGCGGCGACCCGTCGGCGGCCTTGCTGGAGGTCCTGGACCCGGCGCAGAACCACACGTTCCGCGACCACTACCTGGATCTGGACCTGGACCTGTCCGATGTGGTGTTCCTGGCGACGGCCAACGTGATCGAGAACATCCCGTCGGCGCTGCTGGACCGCATGGAGCTGGTGCAGATCGACGGCTACACCTCCGACGACAAGGTCGCCATCGCCCGCGACTTCCTGCTGCCGCGGCAGCGGGAGCGTGCGGCACTGACGGCCGAGGAGGTCACGGTGACCGAGGATGCGCTGCGCAAGATCGCGGCCGACTACACCCGCGAACCCGGCGTGCGGCAATTCGAGCGGCTGCTGGCCAAGGCCCTGCGCAAGGCGACCACGAAGCTGGCCGAAAATCCTGCTGCCTTGACCATCGACGAGCCGGATCTCGTTGACTACCTTGGCCGTCCGCGGTTCATGCCGGAGTCGGCAGAACGCACGGCGGTGCCCGGTGTGGCCACCGGCCTGGCGGTCACGGGCCTCGGCGGAGACGTGCTCTACATCGAGGCCGGGTCGACGGACGGCGAGTCGGGCCTGCAATTGACCGGTCAGCTGGGCGACGTGATGAAGGAGTCGGCGCAGATCGCGCTCTCCTACGTGCGTTCGCACGCAGAACAACTCGGCGTCGACCCCAAGGCGCTGGACCGCAGGATCCACGTGCACGTGCCCGCGGGCGCGGTGCCCAAGGACGGCCCGTCTGCCGGTGTGACGATGGTGACCGCGCTGGTCTCGATGGCCACCGGGCGTCAGGTGCGCTCCGACGTCGGCATGACCGGCGAGGTGACGCTGAACGGCCGCGTGCTGCCGATCGGCGGGGTCAAGCAGAAGCTGCTGGCCGCGCAACGAGCCGGTCTGTCAACGGTTTTCATCCCGCAACGCAATGAGCCCGACCTGGACGACGTGCCTGCCGAAGTGCTCGAGGCGCTGGAGGTCAAGCCGATGACCGACGTGGCCGACATCGTCGCGCAGGCGCTGGAGCCTGCCGCCGAAGGCGCTACCGTCGCCGCCTGAACCGTGCCCGAACGCGGAAAGCCGTTGCGCAAGCTCGGGTTCCTGACCATCGGCCGATTCGATGAAGCGAATCCGGGACCCGGGCACGAACAGACGCTGTCGATGATCGAGCGTGCCGAAGCGCTCGGCTTCGACAGCGTCTGGCTGCGCCACCGGCATTTGCAGCCGGGCATCTCCTCGCCTGTGGCGATCATGGCCGCCGCCACCCAGCGCACCAGCCGCATCGAATTGGGCACCGCGGTGATCCCACTGGGCCTGGAGAACCCGCTGCGGCTGGCCGAGGATCTGGCCACCGTCGACATCCTGTCGGGCGGCCGGATCAACCCGGGAGTGTCGGTCGGCGTGCCCATGCTGTACGACCATTTCAAGACCAAGCTCTACCCGGAAAGCCATGAGCTGGAGAACTTCTCGAAAGACCGTGTGCAGCGTCTGCTCGAGTGCCTGCGTGGGGATCCGGTCAGCGACTTCGAGGGCACGGTCGGCATCGAGCGGTTCTCCCGCCGGGTGCAGCCACACTCGCCTGGGCTGGCCTCGCGCGTCTGGTACGGCGGGGGCCTGTCGTCGGCGATTTGGGCCGGCCAGCAGGGCATCAATTACCTGACCAGCTCGGTGGTCAGCATCGAAGGCACCGAGTCGTGCGACTTCGCGACCATTCAGGCCGAGCACATCGACGCGTTCCGCGCGCATCACCCGCATCCCGACACCGCCAGGGTCTGCCACGGCCTGGTCGTCATCCCCACCGACTCGGCATCCCAGGCGCAGGTCGACAAGTACCGCGCCTACGCCTCGAGCCGCTTCGAGCGGACCAAGACACCGCAGGGCCCGAGGGGCATGCTGTTCTCCCCCGACTACGTCGGCACCTCCGATGAACTCGCCGACGCGCTCTACGCGCATGCCGGCTTTCAGCGCGCCGACGAGGTCGCGTTCGCACTGCCGTTTACCTTCGACGAGGACGACTGCGCGCAGATCGTCAGCGACATGGCTGAAAAGCTCGG
>JAVRPG010000627.1:0-6341 GCA_032162325.1 Mycobacterium sp.
ATCAACGTGGTCGACCTCGGCCTGGTCTACGGACTGAACATCGAGCAGGGTGACACCGGGAAGGTCGCGCTGATCGATATGACGTTGACCTCGGCAGCGTGTCCACTGACCGATGTCATCGAGGACCAGTCCCGTAATGCGCTGGTGGGTGCGGGTCTGGTCAACGACATCAAGATCAACTGGGTGTGGAACCCGCCGTGGGGGCCGGACAAGATCACCGAGGACGGCCGCGAACAGCTGCGGGCACTGGGCTTTACCGTCTAGCGGTTCGTCTCAGCGAAGCTCTTCGCCCCATCGAGTCTCGTTGCGCAGGACCGGCTTCAGTACCTTGCCGGCCGGGTTGCGCGGGAGTGGCTCGCTGCGGAAGCACACATATTGTGGGGCGTTGTAGTCTGCGATGCGCTCCTTGACGAACGCACGGATCTGCTGTGGGTCGGGGTCGGTCTCAGGCGCAACGACCACGACCGCACCGACCTTCTCGCCCATCATCTCGTCGGGTACACCAAGCACGGCCACCTCGAAGACGGCTGGGTGCTGCGCGAGGACGTTCTCGACCTCGACGCAATACACGTTCTCCCCGCCGCGGCAGATCATGTCCTTCAACCGGTCGACGATCTGCACGAAGCCTTCCTCGTCGATGCGCGCCAGGTCGCCGGTGTGCAACCAGCCGTCGACAAACGTCTCTTGCGTCTTGTCCGGCTTGTTCCAGTAGCCGGCGACGATGTTCTGGCCGCGGATGAGCAGCTCGCCGACGCCCGACATGGGGTCGGGATCGAGCAGATCGACCTCGACCGGCGGGGCGGCGAAGCCGACGGTTTCCGGTCGTAGCTCCGCGTACTCGTCGGGCAGGCAGGTGGATACCGACGAGGTTTCGGTGAGGCCAAAGCCGTTGGAAAGGCGCGCGTTCGGGAACGAGGTGCGCAGCCGTGCGATCACGTCCGGGGCGGTCGGTGCGCCTCCGTAGGTGATCCAGCCGACGTCGCTGAGGTCGAAGTCGGAGAAGTTCGGTTGATTCATCGCCAACCAGAAGACCGCGGGCACCGACGTGAGCAGGTTTATGCGCTCGTCGACCGTGGCTTGCAGGAAGGCCTGCACGTCGAACGCGGGCATGATCACCGCCGTGCCGCCGAGTTGGAGGGTGGGCAGAAGTTGGCTGTTGCATCCGGTGGCGTGGAAAAGCGGGACCGAAATCAAGTTGCGCACAACTGCGTCGGCCTGGATGTGCATGATCCGAACACAGGTCTCGCTGTTCGACAGGAAGTTCTCGTGGGTGACCATCGCACCCTTCGGGAAGCCGGTGGTGCCGCTGGTGTACATCAATGCCGCAAGGGTTTTGTGCGCGGCGTCGGCCGTGACGTACGGCTCGCCGTCGGGCAGTGGCGCGTCGGAGAGCAGGACCACTTCGGCACCTGCATCGGTGACGACGTAGGTCACCTCGCTCTCGGAGAAGCGGGTGTTGACGGGAACGACCACCGCGCCGGCCATCAGCGTCCCCCAGAATCCGAGGCACCACTCGAGGCCGTTGCCGTGGCGGTTGGCAACACGATCGCCGGGTCGCACACCCCCCGCGCGCAGGCCGCCGGCGACCCGGGCGGAACGGTCCCACATCTGTTGGTACGTCACCCGCTCGCCGCCCAGGACGACGATGCACTCGCGCTCGCGATAACGGCTTACCGATGCTCGGAACATGTCCAGCAGCGACGGCGCAAGGGTCGAGTAGCGCAGGATGCCGTCGTCGGTGCGGACCACGCCGGACATGTCGAATGGCAGTGTCTGCCCGCTTCGTCCCTGCTTAGTGACGGTGCCGACGCTCATACTCGGTGGCATGTCCGTCAGTTTGACCTCATGCCGGTCTAGCCATGGACAAAACCGAAACAAAACCTGTCGCTTTGAGCGATGTCCGCGAACAGCTGCGGGCGCTGGGCTTTACCGTCTAATACGCTGGGATCTGGCTGTACAGTCTCCCTGACTGCGTCTCGTCGTCGGGGAGGCCCCAAGCATCCGCAAGATGTTTGCGACCGCTCTCACGGTCATAGCCCTGGCCACCGGATGCTCGGGAGGAAGCCGGGAGGCGCCCGGCGACGAATACAACAACGACCCCAAGGTGCTCAACATTGTGATGGGCTCCGAGCAGCACCTTGTGTTCGACCAGATCGTGCGGCCGTGGTGTGAAAAGAACGGGCTCACTTGCGACGCACAAGAACTCGGCTCGGTGGATCAGGCAAACAAACTCAGCGAGGACTGCACAAACCTTCCGCCCTACGACATCTTCTGGTTCGCATCGACCGTCTTCGAGCAGATCGGCAACGAGCGCTGCAACAAGCTGGTGGATTCGAGCCCATGTTCTCGTCACCGATCGTCTTCGCCGGCTGGCAGCACGTGATGGACGGTCTTGGTTTCACGCCGGGCAGCAACACGTCGATCCAGCAGATTCTGGATGCGGTCGAAGCAGGCAAGACCAAGGTGTAGATCACCAACCCCACTCAGTCCAACCCTGGCGCGACCGTCTTCTTCGGATTCCTCAACTACTTCGCGGGCAATCCGCCGGGTAAGGCCCTGACGCAGGAGCAACTGGATTCAGAACAGGTCCGAAACGGGATCACCCGTTTCCTCAGCAAGTTCGACCACACCCCGCCGTCGACAAAGACACTGATGGACGACTGCGCCGCGTCGCCCGACCGGTGTGACGCCGTATTCACATACGAAGCCCTTGTCATCGAGATGAATCAGGACTGTGTCGGCAAAGGCCAGGAGCCGATGACGGTGGTGTACCCGCAGGGTTCGCTCGCGTTCGCCGACTCTCCACTCGGGTTCCTGCCGCACGAAGACAACAGCGAGAAGAAGGCCAACTTGGAAAAGCTGCAGGCCTATCTGCTCAGCCCGGACGCTCAACAGGCGCTCTTGAAGCTCGGGCGGCGGCCGGTGAACAGCAGCGGTTTGTCGCTTCCGAATGCACCGAAGGACATCTTCCGACCCGAGTGGGGAATCGTGACGGATCGGCAGGAGCAGCCGATTCGATTCCCTTCGGCCTCGGTCATCGAAAACGCGCTGTACAACTACAACACCGTCTACCGCCAGCCGGGCAACTTCGTGTACTGCATCGACGGGTCGGGAAGCATGGAGGGCGACGGCTGGAAGGGCGTCACGGACGCAGCCAACATTCTCTTCGACCCCGATAACGCCAAGAAGTACATGCTGCTCGCCAACCCCCGCGACAGCACGACGGTCTTCATCTTCGATGACGGCATCAAGGACGGCCCGTGGACGGTGAACGGAAACAAGCGGGACGATCTGCTCGGTCTGCGAAATCACATCACCAGCAGCAGTGCCGGCGGCGGAACGAACATCCGCGGCTGCCTGGCACATGCGGTGGCCGTCTTCCACAACTACGGTGACGACCCCAGGAAGAAGGCAGTCGTCCTGATGACCGACGGCCAAGACGACAGCGACGACGACACCGCTATCGATCAACTCGCGGCCATGGGTATCCCCGTCATCGCAATCGGTTTCGGTGACGTCGACGAACATGACCTGCGCGACGTCATTGTCGCGAAAACCGGTGGCAGCTACATCCACAAGGACAGCGTCGTCAGCGCACTGCGCGATGCGGCAGGTTTCGGGTAGACCGAGCCATGACGCCATCGCAACGCACATTCCTGCTCTCACTTGCCGCCGGCGCGCTGGGATTCGTGGTGCTCTTCGCGCTGGGAGTCATGTGGCCCGTCGCGGCGGGCCTCGGTGTGCTGCTGTCGCTTTCGGCCTGGTTCACCCTGTATTACCTGGCACCGTCTGATACCAAGAGCGAACTCGACGCCAACTTTCGACAGATCGACAAGGCCGCGGCCAGAATCAGGGCGCTCAGTCTCCGCGTCGCGGATCGTGATACGGCAACGTCCTTGCAGGCCGGATGTGACGCAGTGCCGCGCATGATAGACCTCATCGGTCAACGCGACGTTCGTGTCGCACTTCCGTTGTCACAGCGCACACTGGCGTACGTGACCGACGTCGCGAGCACGGTGGAGGATTACATCGACGTCCGGGACTCGGGTGACGAGGAGCACCTTCGGCTCGGGCGCCAGGAGCTCAAGCGGTTCGCGGAGTTCACGTCTCAACCCGATCGGGACCTCTCGGCCCGCCAGATGGACGCCTACATCAAACTCGCTCACGTCGCTCAACCTGAACCCGCCACCGGAACTGACGTGAACGGACGGCCATGAAGAAGTCAAAGGGTCTGTTCTATGCGGGGATCGTTGGGATCGTCGCGGTCGTGGTCATCGCTGTCGTGGTCATCGCTGTCGTGGTGATCATGATGGGCCAGCGTTCCGGTGACGGCGATGCCGCGCCGGCCGATGGCACCGTGAGAATCATCTGCCTCGGCGGATCCGAAAAAGAAGACCTCATCAACGATCCCGACGTGAAGCGAATCCTGCACGACAAGTACGGCATCGAAGTCGACTTCAATGCAACCGGCTCATACAAGCAGGTCCAGATTCCCGTTGAGGAACTCAAGGCCGACAATATCGATTGCCTGTGGCCGTCATCCGCAAGCGCACAAGCCATCTTCGAGGGTTCGGGAACCAGCAAGGCATTTGGCACCGATTATGAGGCCGCATCCGTATTGCAGTCACCGGAAGTGCTGTACGCCAACAAGGAAGCGGCCGACGGTCTGCAGAGGGCCGGCATCGTGCAGGTTCGCGACAACGCCTATTTCATCGTCGACCTCAGGAAGCTGTTGGACGAGTACCTGTTGCCGGGCAAGTCGTGGGCCGACCTCGGCGTAACGCTGCCGTCGGGCCCGGCGCTGATCAACAGCAGCAACCCGGCGACCTCGAATTCCGGTATGACGCTGGCCCAGTTGGAGTTGGCGACCGTCGCTTCGGGCAATCCATACGAGCCCGCGACGGTGGCCCAAGCCAGCGCGGCGCTTGGCAAGGTGAAAGCGCTCGTCGAAGCGCAGGGGTTGATGCGCACCGGTTCCGACAGCGCCTTCGAGCAGTGGGTCATCCAACAAACGGGTGGCCTGCTGGCGGGTTACGAGAACCAGTTGCTGCAGTGGATCACCACGCGCAACGGTGGTGTCGTTCCCGAAGGAATCGCGACGCTCTACCCGGAGCCGACGATCTTCAACGATCATCCGATTCTGGCCCTCACCCAGGCCGGCAAGAAACTGATCCAAGCGGTGGAGGACGACGCCGTTCAGGACATCGCGTGGAAGAAGTACGGCTTCCGGTCGGGAACACGGGTGGTTGAGCAGGCGTTCCAAGGCGTCGATGTGCCGCCGACGCACATCATCAAGAAGACACAGGCCCCGGGTTACAAGGTCACCAAGCTGCTGCTGGACTGCTTCGTCAACAATCACTGCTGAAGCTGAATTTGCCCACGGCGACCGACAACTGACGTCAGAATAACCCTGTGGAGACGGCGCCGGCCTTCGTGTGGCGAGGCGGCTTCTTCCGTAGGGCACTCACAGTCGGCGGAGTCGTCGGGATCGCCTTGGGCGCCTTGGCATGGCTTGATTCCGGATTCCTGTTGGCAGGCATCATCGTGCTCGTCATCGTCGGTGTGCCCTATGGCATCTGGATGGCTCGCCGAATGGCGCGATACTGGCCGGGCGCCAAGCAATTGAGCGGCGATGAGCGGGTGACCGTTGTGCGCACCGCCCGAAGCGGGGAGCGCATCGGCAACGCCCGACTGGCCCAGGCGGTCGTCGACTACAGCAGCGGGATGCATGCGGGCGCCGAAAAGGCTCGACCGTTTCGGTGGCTGCTGATACTGATCCTCGTCGTTGCCGTTGGGACGGCGGCATGGGACGCGGTGTTCGGCTCATGGGGCAATGCTGCGGCGTCGGCCATCTATCTGGTTATGCTCCTCATTGAGCTGTTCTGGTGGCCCAAACGGCACCAGGAGCTATTGGCCAACGCCGAGCGCGCCGCCGAAATGGCTCGACAATCCCATATCTCTGACTAAGGTCAGAGATATGACCGCGGAGATGGTTGAGCAGGTCCGGCGGTTCAACCGCACCGTCACGCAGCGCAGCGGCGTCCTCAACGAGAACTTCCTTGCCAGCGACCGCTCGCTTGGCCAAAACCGGCTGCTCTGGGAGATCGGCGCGGACGGCTGCGACATCCGGACGCTGCGAGCCCGCCTCGACCTCGACTCCGGTTACCTCAGCCGGCTGCTGCGCGCGCTGGAGGCCGGCGGCTTCATTGTCGTCGAACCGAGCACAACCGACGGGCGCATCCGTATCGCTCGGCTCACCACGGCCGGGCGCCGCGAACTCGCGACGCTGGACCAGCGCTCCGACGACGCCGCCGCGGCAATCCTGCGGCCGCTCAACGACC
>JAVRPG010000628.1:0-5344 GCA_032162325.1 Mycobacterium sp.
CCTTGCCATTCACAGAACTCATGGGCGAAACGTACTCCACCCCGCGCGGCGACGGGCCGTCTTGGGGTTCTAGAGATTCACTCCGAGCAGTGCGTCAATCGCGGCCGCCACCGTGCGCGGCGCATCGGCGTCCTGGCCACCGTACTCCAGCGCGTCGGTCGACCAACCGTCAAGAGCGGCAAGCGCTTTCGGGGTATCGAGGTCGTCGGCCAGATACTGGCGCACCCGGGCCAAGACGTCGGTGGCGTCGGGTGCCGCGGACAGCGTCGTCGCGGCCCGCCACCGGTGCAGCCGCGCATTTGCCTCTTCAAGCACCTGAGCGCTCCACGACCGGTCGGCGCGATAGTGACCGGCGAGCAGGCCGAGCCGAATGGCGGCCGGGTCGACGCCGTCCGCGCGCAACCGGGATACCAGAACGAGGTTCCCGCGGCTCTTGCTCATCTTGTGCCCGTCCCAGCCGATCATCCCGGCGTGCACGTAGTGCCGAGCGAATCGCCGCTCCCCCGTTACGGATTCGGCGTGCGCGGCGGAGAACTCGTGGTGCGGGAAGATCAGATCGCTGCCGCCGCCCTGGATGTCCAGACCGGTGCCGATGCGGGACAGCGCGATCGCCGCACATTCGACGTGCCAGCCGGGCCGGCCTGGGCCGAACGGCGACGGCCAGCTCGGCTCGCCGGGGCGCTCCGCCCGCCACATCAACGCGTCGAGTTCGTCGTTCTTGCCCGCGCGATCGGGGTCGCCGCCACGCTCGGTGAACAGCCGCAGCATGGTGTCGCGGTCGTATCCGGATTCGTAGCCGAACTGCACCGTGGCGTCGGCGCGGAAGTACACGTCCGGGTAGTCGGGGTCGTCGACGACGTAGGCCGCCCCGGAGGCCAGCATCTTCTCCACCAGCGCGATGACCTCGCCGATGGCCTCGGTGGCGGCCACGTAGTCGTGCGGTGGCAGCACCCGCAGGGCCGCCATGTCTTCGCGGAACAGCTCGGTCTCGCGATCGGCCAGCTCGCGCCAGTCGATGCCGTCGCGCTGGGCCCGCTCGAGCAGCGGGTCGTCGACGTCCGTGATGTTCTGCACGTAGTGCACCGTGTGCCCCGAATCAAGCCATACCCGGTGCACCAGGTCGAACGCCACGTAGGTGGCGGCGTGACCAAGGTGCGTGGCGTCATACGGGGTGATGCCGCAGACGTACATGGTCGCCGCGTCGCCGGGCGTGACCGGGCGGATCTGGCGGTCGGCGCTGTCGTAAAGCCGCAGCTGCGGGCCGCGCCCCGGCAGCGCCGGAACGTCCGGAGCCGGCCACGATTGCATAGCGTCGACTCTAAGGTGTTCGCTCAGGACGGCCTCCGATGGTGCGTAGCTTCGAACGTGACCTACAACGCAGAGGGCCGATCCATTCCCCACCTCAGCGGTCGCGATAGGCCGACCAGATCCCGTCGAGCAGGACATCGGCCAGCTCAGCGCGACACATCAGGAAGTCGGGCAGGTACGGGTCGCGCCGGTTGTAGATCAGCGGGGAACCGTCCAGCCGCGATGCGTGCAGCCCGGCGGCCTGCACCACTCCGGCCGGGGCAGCCGAGTCCCATTCCCACTGGCCGCCGGCGTGGACGTAGGCGTCGACATCGCCGCGGACCACGGCCATCGCCTTGGCGCCTGCCGACCCGATCCGCACCATCTGGATGTCCATCTGGTCGCGCAGCCGCCACAGCACCGCGGGCGGCCTGCTGGCGCTGGCGGTGATGCGGATGGGGCCCTCGGAGCGCGGCGGCGGCGCGGTGACGGTGTCGGTCCGGTACACCTCGCCACGAGCGGGGAGCGCGACGGCTGCGTCGGTGATGCCGCCGTCGGGCCCGCCGCTGCGCTGCCACAACGCGACGTGCACCGCCCAGTCGGTTCGGCCCCGCCAGGAGAACTCGCGGGTGCCGTCCACCGGGTCGACGATCCACACCCGGTCGGCGTGCACCCGCGACAGGTCGTCGACGGCCTCCTCGGACAACACCGCGTCACCGGGCCGGTCCCGAGCAAGCCGGTCAAGGATCAGAACGTTGGCCCGCTTATCGCCCGCGTCGCCGAGGTCGTACGGGTCGTCGAAGCCGACCTCCCGGCGCACCGCCAACAGCAGTTCACCGGCTTCGGCGGCCACCTCGGCGGCCAGCGCCGCATCGGTCAGGCTCACCGGCTCAGTATTGCCGACCGTCCCGGCAGCAGACATGACCGGACCTGCCGCCTATCCTCTTGTGACGATGAGCACAGCAAACCAGCCTTCCGACTCTCTGACTGAGGCACTGGCGAAGGCACGGATTCCGTCAGAGAACCACGAGTTCATTCGGCGCATCACACGCGGGCGGCGCCGCACGCGCCCCCAGCTCGCGGGCCGAAACCTGGTACGTGGAGCACCCAGTCAACCAAGTGCGCCCCGGTAGCGCGCGCTCCCGCAACACCCGTCGCGAACCCGGCTTTTGCAGGTGCGGTATGCAGCTGTCTTTGACCGGAGTATGTGACAACTGCGACTAGGTCAGAACGCCGGCCACGGAATGGGACGCCGTCTGTCCGGTGTCGGCATCACCGGATTGTCGAGCAGCGCAACCGTTCTGGCGTGCAGCGCATCCACCTCACGACCGGTGATGTGCTCACACAACTGCTCGCCGAGGCGGCCTCGCAGCTGATCGCGCAGCCGGGTCACCGTCTCCAGCGTGTCATCGTCGACCGGTTTTCCTGCCCAGCCCCACAGCACGGTGCGCAGTTTGTCCTCGACGTGCAGACTCACCCCGTGGTCGACGCCGTACACCATGCCGTCGACACCCGAAAGAATGTGGCCGCCTTTGCGGTCGGCGTTGTTGATCAGCACGTCGAAGACGGCCATCCGACGCAGCCGGATGTCGTCGGCGTGCACGAGGGTCACCTCGTCTCCGGCGTAGTCGTAGGCCTGCAGCACCGGCAGGTAGCCGGGCGGAATGTGCCCCGCGGGCAATAGGTCGATGAGGTCCGGCCCGGACTCCGGCTCGTCGCCGACCTCGTCGCCGGGCTGGTCCACCCACAGCTGCAGCATGCCGCGGCCCGCGGGCCCCTCGCGAATGATGGTGTAGGGCACGATGTTCCAGCCGAGCACATCAGAAACGAGGTACGCGGCCAGTTCACGACCGGCCAGCGTGCCGTCGGGGAAATCCCACAGCGGTGCCTCGCCTGCGATCGGCTTGTAGACGCAATGTGCTTGCAGCTCACCGAGATGCGCCTCGCAGAGGAAGGTGGCGTTGCTCGCTGAGCGGATTCGTCCGATGACGGTCAACTCGCCGCGCCGCAACACCTCGCAGTCATCGGGCCCGCCGCTATGAATTGGCGTCATCGTCGGACCCGGCAAAGGCGCCGCGCCGGTAGCCGTTGGTGCGCACGCAGATGTGGCCCTCGGGGTCGAGCGGCTCATCGCACAACGGGCACGGCGGGCGGCCGGCCGAAATGACGCGGTTGGAGCGCGTCGCGAACTCACGCGCCGACTCGGGCGTCAGGAAGACCCGCACCGCGTCGGGTCCCTCCTCGGCGTCGTCGAGCACGACGGACGCGTCGAACTCGGTTTCGGACACCGCTAGCAGTTCGACCACCACCGTCTGCGCCTCCGAGTCCCAGCCCAGCCCCATCGTCCCAACCCGGAATTCGGCGTCGACCGGCGTGATCAATGGGCTCAGGTCCTCGATGTCGCCGGTGTCGGGCGGGATGGGGGTGCCGAACCGGCGGTTGATCTCCAGCAGCAGCGCCGCAATCCGCTCGGCGAGCACCGCAACCTGCTGCTTCTCCAGGATCACCGATATCACGCGTTTGTCGTGGACGGCCTGCAGGTAGAAGGTCCGATTTCCGGGCTGCCCGACGGTCCCGGCCACGAAGCGGTCGGGCGTGCGGAAGACGTGAATTGCGCGGGACATGGCACCCTCCAAAATACCGGCATCGACACGTCGGCCGTAATTTGACGCTTGGCCCTCAACCGGTCGAGCCGCCGACCACAGCGTCATCGGGCGGCACCTCGCGGTCCTTGTTGTCGGCCTCCCCGTCGGCCTTGGCGGGCTTGGCCAGCAGTCCGGCGGTGAGCGCGTCACCAGTGTGGTTGACGTGTATGACGAACGGACGCAACGCGGTGTAACGGATCACGCTCATCGACGCCGGATCGGCCGTGATGCGCTGGAAGCTGTCGAGATGCGTGCCCAGCGCGTCGGCTACGACGGCCTTGATCACGTCGCCGTGGGTGCAAGCCACCCACAGCGCGTCGCCCTTGTGCAGTTCGGCCAGCCGGCCGTCGTGCTCACGGACCGCGGCCACCGCGCGAGATTGCACGTGGGCCAGCCCTTCGCCACCGGGGAAGACGGCCGCGCTGGGCTGCTGCTGCACCACCGCCCAGAGGGGTTCTTTGACCAGGTCACCGATCTTGCGGCCGGTCCAGCTGCCGTAGTCGACCTCGGAGATGCGCTCGTCGACCACGGGATCCAGCCCGACGGCGGCGGCAAGCGGCTCGACCGTGTGACGGCAGCGCAGCAGCGGTGATCGCACGATCGCTCGGATCGGCAGCCCGGCAAGCCGCCCGACGAGTGCCTGCGCCTGCTCGCGACCCTTGTCGTCGAGGTCGACCCCGTCGGTGCGGCCGGCGAGCGTATGCGCGGTGTTCGACGTCGACCTGCCGTGCCGCAGCAGGATTACGGTCATGTCGCGGACACCACCCCTGCGCCCAACAGGATCAGCACCACCGTTCCGAGCGCAACGCGGTAGCCGACGAACCAGTACATGCTGTGGCGCACCAAGAAGCGCAGGAACCACGCCACCGCGGCGAAGCCAATGACGAACGCGATCACCGTGGCCACCAACAGCTGCGGGCCGCTGGCGCTCATCCCCTCGCCAACGGGGTGGAACGCGTCGGGCAGCGAGAACAGCCCGGACGCGAACACGGCGGGGATGGCGAGCAGGAAGCCGAACCGTGCGGAAAGTTCGCGGTCGAGGCCGAGGAACAAGCCCGCGCTGATCGTCGCGCCCGACCGTGACACGCCGGGCACCAGCGCCAGGCACTGCGCCAGCCCGACGATGATGCTGTCCTTCCACGTGAGCTGCTCGACGTGCCGGGTCTGCTTGCCGTAGTACTCGGCGGCGGCGATGACGACGGAGAAGACGATGAGAGCGCTCGCGATCAGCCACAGATTGCGTGCGCCAGTACGGATTTCGTCCTTGAACAGCAGGCCGAGCACGCCGATCGGAATGGTGCCGATGATGACGTACCAGCCCATCCAATAGTCGAGGGTGCGGTGCGCGGCGACGAACAGACCGTTGAACCAGGCCTTGAGGATGCGGCCGATGTCGCGGGCGAAGTACAGCA
>JAVRPG010000629.1:0-13226 GCA_032162325.1 Mycobacterium sp.
ACGGACCGGCAGCCGCGGGCGGTGACGGGTAAGCCGTCGTGGCCTGCGGCGGCGGCGGATAACCACCACCCTGAGGCGGAGGAGGCGGTGGATACCCACCGGGCGGAGGCGGAGGAGGTGGTGGGTAGTTGCCAGGGGGCGGTGGCGGTTGATCAGTCATGGACGCCTTCCGGTGATGAAATTAGCCGGCAACGAGCGTGCTAACCCTAACCTGAGAGGTACCTGATAGCGGGCCTTTCTACCCGGAAGTTGATCATGCGGGCCCGAACCCGGTAAGCCGGGCGGACCGCGCACCTATCGCCGGATAATGCCGTCGGAGAGGAAGCCGAGTAGATCGTGGCGGGTCAGCACGCCCACCGGTTTGCCATCTTCGACCACCATCACCGCGTCGCATTCGCGCAGCGTCTTGGCGGCGGTGCTGACCAGTTCACCCGCCCCGATCAACGGCAGCGGCGGGCTCATATGCTGGGACACCGCGTCGGCGAGCTTCGCGCGGCCCTCGAACACCGCCGAGAGCAGCTCGCGCTCCGACACGCTGCCTGCCACTTCACCCGCCATCACCGGCGGTTCGGCGCCGACCACCGGCATCTGCGACACGCTGTACTCACGCAGGATGCCGATCGCGTCGCGGACCGTCTCCGACGGATGCGTGTGCACCAGGTCGGGCAGCGCCCCTGACTTGCCCCTCAGCACGTCGCCGACGGTCGACTCCTCGACCGATCCGTCGAGCCGGCTGCGCAGGAATCCGTAGGACGACATCCACGCGTCGTTGAAAACCTTTGAGAGATAACCCCGTCCGCCGTCAGGCAGCAGTACGACGACCAACGCGTCCGGCCCCGCCTGCTCGGCGACCTTGATCGCGGCGACGACGGCCATGCCGCATGACCCGCCGACCAGCAGCGCTTCCTCCCGCGCCAGGCGGCGCGTCATATCGAACGAGTCGGCGTCGGACACCGCGATGATTTCGTCGGGCACGGTCGGGTCGTACGCCGACGGCCAGAAGTCCTCGCCGACGCCCTCGACCAGGTACGGCCGCCCGGTTCCTCCTGAGTACACCGACCCCTCCGGGTCGACGCCGACAATGCGCACCTTCCCGCCGGACACCTCCTTGAGGTAGCGGCCGGCGCCGGTGATGGTGCCGCCGGTGCCGACGCCCGCGACGAAATGGGTGACCTTGCCGTCGGTGTCGGCCCAGATCTCGGGCCCGGTGGTCTCGTAGTGGCTGGCCGGGCCCATCGGGTTGGAGTACTGGTCGGGCTTCCACGCGCCGTCGATCTCATGGACCAGCCGGTTGGAGACGCTGTAGTAGCTGTCCGGATGGTCGGGCGGCACGGCCGTCGGGCACACCACGACGTCAGCGCCGTAGGCGCGCAACACGTTCTGCTTGTCCTCGCTGACCTTGTCCGGGCAGACGAAGATGCACTGGTAGCCACGTTGCTGCGCGACCAGGGCCAGCCCGACACCGGTGTTGCCGGAGGTCGGCTCGACGATGGTGCCGCCCGGGCGCAGTTCGCCGCTGGCCTCGGCGGCGTCGATCATCTTGACCGCGATGCGGTCCTTGGCGCTGCCGCCGGGGTTGAGGTATTCGATCTTCGCCGCAACCGTGCCTGCGCCGTCGGGAACAACCGAGTTCAGCTGTACCAGAGGGGTATTGCCGATGAGCTCACTGACGTGCCGGGCGATGCGCATATGTCCATCGTCTCAGGCCCGCAGATCGGCTACCAGGTGGCCTCTCGGATGTAGTCACCGATCTGCCGAAGCGACCGCGTGGCCTCCGACACCGCGGGTGCGGCCAGCTGGAACACGTGCATCTGACCAGGCCAGACCCGCAGCTCGACGGGCACCCCGGCGGCGGCCAGCATGTGGGCGGCCTTGCGGGCGTCGCTGACGAGCACTTCGGAACCCGACACATGAATCAGTGTGCGCGGAAGGCCGGGCTCGATGTGGTCGAGCGGCTCGTAGATCTCCTCGGGCTTTCCGTCGATAAGGTGGCGGCCCGCTGCTTCATTGATGAGCTCGACGAGCGCGTCGAATGCCTTGGGCGGGAACATCGCGTCGGTGCGGATGTTCGGGTGGTTCGCGCGGGTGTCGTTGTCGATTTCGAACAGCGGCGACATCGCCACCATCGCGGCGGGTTCTTCACCCTCCGCTTGCAGCTTCTCGGCAAGAGCCAGCGCCAGATAACCGCCGGCGGAGTCACCGGCCAGCACGATCTGGTCGGGGTCGTAGCCCTTCAGGCGCAGCCACTTGTAGGCGTCGTAGCAGTCGTCGAGCGCCAAACCCACGGAATGCTTCGGGATCATTCGGTAGTTAACGACAAGCACCGGGCTGTCGGCGTAGCGCGACAGTGCGGTCGCCAGCCGGCCGTGCGTGTGGGCCCCGCAGGTCAGGAACGCGCCGCCATGCATGTAGAGGACGACGCTGCGGTTGCCGTCGGCGGGAAGGACGCCACCGGCGCGAACAAGCTGCGCGGTGCTGTTCGGCAACGAGATGGTGGCGCGCACGGTGCCCGGGGCGGGCCGCACCACGCGTGCGACGAAGTCGACCAAACCCCATGGCCACGACAGCCGTGGCGCATAGCTTCCGATAGCTAGAGTTGGACGGATAGTTAGCAGAGCCGCCAGCGCAATGAGCCGTCCCGCAATGCTTGGACCGTCCTCGACGACCTCTACAGGAGCGCCGTCGCTGACTGGAAACTTGCGCGGTTTACGGGATCTGGCTGGGCTGACGCCAGCATGAGACGTCCGGGATACCTTACTCGGTGCCGTCATCGCCACCACTCCTACGCCATCGCAGTGCCGGGTGCCCCATGTTTACTCAGCTAACCCAACTAGATTAGCTTGACACCCTACAGACATATAAACAATCAACGAGTCAATATCGATACCGGACTTGATACCGCAACGTGACCGCGGATCGGGTCTGCCACGCGGAGCGCCCCCGGATTTCCACATAAACTTGTCCCGTGCGCATTCGTGTACGGCGTAGGTCGACCATCGCCCTGGCGGCGGCGGCTGGATTAGCGTCGACCGGCTCGGTTTATGTCGGAGCTCGCAATCTGCTGAGCGGGCAGGCTGACCAGGCCCGACGTCTGATACCCAAGTCGTGGGACATCCCGCCACGCGCCGATGGCGTGTACTCGCCGGGCGGCGGCCCCGTCGAGCGGTGGCACCGCGGGGTGCCGTTCGACCTGCACCTGATGATCTTCGGCGACTCCACCGCCGCCGGCTACGGCTGCCTGAGCGGCGACGAACTGCCCGGTGTGCTGATCGCGCGGGGGCTGGCCGAAGCGTCCGGCAAGCGCATCCGGCTGAGCACAAAGGCCATCGTCGGCGCGACGTCGAAGGGTCTGTCCGGCCAGATCGACGCGATGTTCGTGGCCGGGCCGCCGCCGGATGCGGCGGTGATCATGATCGGCGCCAACGACATCACCAAGCCGAACGGCATCGGACCGTCGGCACGCCGAGTGGGCCGCGCGGTCCGGCGCCTGCGGGGCAGCGGCGCCGTCGTCGTGGTCGGCACCTGCCCGGATTTCGGCGTCCTCACTGCCATCCCGCAACCGTTGCGCTGGGTGGCGCGCGGCCGCGGCCTGCGCCTGGCGCGGGCCCAGGCGTCGGCTGTCCGGTCGGCGGGTGGCGCGCCGGTTCCGTTCTCCGACCTGCTGGCGCCGGAGTTCCGCAAGGCACCGGAGAAGCTGTTCAGCCACGACATGTTCCACCCGTCGGCGGCCGGATATGCCTTGGCGGCCAACCAGTTGTTGCCTGCGCTCGGTAAAGCGTTGGGAGAGTTCGTCGGTCACCCGATGACCGAGGACGCGTTGGAGTCGCGGTCGGCCGACGGCGGCTCGCTGTTGGCCAGGGTGAGCGGGCTGAGCAGGCTGTGGCGTCGCTCGACAGGGGTGCCCGCGCCCATCGTGGTGCGCGCGAGCTAGGTTTCTCGTATTCACTCGATACGAGGAGCCGTCATGACTGAAGCCGTCATCGTTTCGACCGCGCGTTCGCCGATCGGCCGCGCCGGTAAGGGTTCGCTGGTCGATATGCGGCCCGACGACCTCGCCACACAGATGGTGCGCGCGGCATTGGACAAGGTGCCTGCGCTCGACCCCCGCGAGATCGACGACCTGATCATGGGCTGCGGGCAGCCCGGCGGTGAGGCCGGCTTCAACATCGGTCGCGCGGTGGCCGTCGAGTTGGGCTACGACTTCCTGCCCGGCACCACGGTCAACCGGTACTGCTCGTCGTCGCTGCAGACCACACGGATGGCGTTCCACGCGATCAAGGCCGGCGAAGGCAGCGCGTTCATTTCCGCTGGGGTGGAGACGGTTTCGCGGTTCCCGAAGGGCACGTCGGACGGCTGGCCGGACTCGCACAACGCGTTGTTCGCCGACGCCGAGCAGCGCTCCGTGCAGGCGTCGGCGGGCGCCGAGGAATGGCATGACCCGCGTGCGGACGGCGTGCTGCCGGACGTCTACATCGCGATGGGCCAGACCGCCGAGAACGTCGCGCTGCTGACTGGCATCAGCCGCGAAGACCAGGACCACTGGGGCGTGCGCAGCCAGAACCGCGCCGAGGAGGCGATCAAGAGCGGCTTCTTCGAGCGCGAAATCGTTCCGGTGGCGCTGCCCGACGGCTCGACGGCGTCCAAGGACGACGGACCACGTGCCGGCACCACCTACGAGGCGGTGAGCCAGCTCAAGCCGGTGTTCCGGCCGAACGGCACGATCACCGCGGGCAATGCGTGTCCGCTCAACGACGGCGCCGCCGCGGTGGTCGTGGTGTCGGACACCAAGGCCAAGGAGCTGGGCCTGAAGCCGCTGGCCCGCATCGTCGCGACGGGCGTGTCCGGGCTGTCACCGGAGATCATGGGCCTGGGTCCGATTGAGGCGACGCGTAAGGCGCTGGCCAACGCAGGCATGACGATCGACGACATCGACCTGTACGAGATCAACGAGGCGTTCGCGGTGCAGGTGCTTGGATCGGCCCGCGAGCTGGGCATGGACCACGACATGCTCAACGTGTCCGGCGGTGCGATCGCGTTGGGTCATCCGTTCGGTATGACGGGCGCGCGGATCACCGCCACGCTGCTGAACAACCTGACCACGCATGACAAGACGTTCGGTCTGGAGACAATGTGCGTCGGCGGCGGGCAGGGCATGGCGATGATCGTCGAGCGGCTCAGCTAGACGCGTCGCGAAACTGCTGACAGATCGTGATTTCACGAAATTTCGCGATCTGTGAGCAGTTTCGAGTGCCACGCGCGCTCGATTCGACGCAAGATGTCGGCTGGACGGTTCTCCTTGACGACCCTGATCCGCGTCCAACCGAGCTCGTCGAGGTCCTCTGATCGTTGGATGTCATAAGCGAATTGGATCGGGTCGACGCGATGCTGCTCGCCGTCGTATTCGGCCGCAAGCTTGATGTCTTCCCATCCCATGTCGAGGTAGTACTGGCGGCAGCCGTCGGGGCTCAACACGGGTATCTGCGTCTGCGGCCGTGGGAAGCCGTGGCGAATAAGCAAGAGCCGCAACCACGTTTCCTTCGGCGACGCGGCGCCGGCGTCGTACAGGTCCAGCGCGGCGCGCAACTGGCGAAGACCCCGCGCACCATGGTGTCGATCAGCGATGGCCAACACGTCCTCACGCGTGAACCTCGTCGCGTTACCTAACGCATCTAGTCGGGCCACCGAGTCATCGAGCCGACCCCGCCGAGCGACATCGAACGCAGTGCGTTCGACCGTCGTGACACGCATACCGTCGAGATCGACCAATTCGGTGGAGTGAAGCCGCATGTCGTAGGTGCGGAGTCCTCGCGGACGTCGGGCATTCGACCAGATCAGCTCGATCGGCAGATCGTCGTCCACCCATTTCGCGCCGTGTAGTGCCGAAGCAGTCAATCCCGCGATCACGCCTTCTCGATGCGAGTACAGCCACGCCGCCTTCGCCCGTTGGTGCACCGTCAGCACCGCATTCTTAGGCACGTACACATCGGGGTAGATGGCTGTGTAGCCGGATCGAAGTTCATGCTTTCGGATCGCCCCGCTCGCAACGGCCTCACTGCCGACGAACGGCTTGTCTAGCGTTGCCATAACCTGACTCTCGCGGGTCAGGCCCCTCGAAACTGCTCACAGATCGCAATCTGTGGATGAATCGCGATCTGTGAGCAGTTTCGGCGCAACGAAAAGCCCGGCACGTTTCGTGCCGGGCTTTCTCGTAAGGCTGCTAGTTGTTGTTGAAGTAACTGAGCAGCCGCAGGATCTCGAGGTACAGCCAGACCAGCGTCACCGTCAGGCCGAGGGCGATGCCCCATGCGGCCTTCTCCGGCGCGCCTGCGCGGATCGCCTGGTCGGCCCGGTCGAAGTCGGACAGGAAAAAGAACGCCGCCAGGCCAATCATCAGCAGCGAGAAGAGGATCGCCAGCGGGCCACCGTCGCGCAGCGGTCCGGCGCTATGCGTGAACAGCCCGACCACGAGGTTGACGAGCATCAGCACGACCGCGCCGAAACCGGCGGCGACGAGGAAGCGGGTGAACTTCGGCGTCACACGAATGGCGCCGGTCTTGTACACGACGAGCATGCCGAAGAACACGCCCAAGGTACCCACGACGGCCTGGCTGATCAGCGCACCGGCGCTGATGCCGGAGACCATGAGGTTCGCGACCACAAACGAGAACGCGCCAACCACCAAGCCCTCACATGCGGCGTAGCTCAGCACAATGGCCGGGTTGTCCTGCTTGCGGCCGAAGATGGCGACGAGCACCAGCACGAGGCCGCCGATCGAGCCGACCAGGAGGAGCGGCATCGCCAGAGACAGGTTTTGCGCGACCAAGAAGTAGGCGGCGACCGCGACTGCCGTCAGCACGGCCAGCGTGATGCCCGTCTTGGTGACGACGTCGTCGATGGTCAGCGGCCGGGCCACCCCGGTCTGCTGCTGGTCGGGGTACTGCGTCACGTAGGGCTGGGCATCTACTGCCTGCGCACCGTAGCCCGCGGCTCCGGTACCAAATTGCGCATATCCGGCCTGCCCCTTGGGCAGGGAACGAAATACCGGGTTGCTGGTCTCCCGCACCGTCGGTTCCTCTCCTAGTGCTGTGGTTCGATCCTAGTGCTGTGGTTCGACAAGTTGGCGAACACACTCTCAACGATCGACGACCCGCGGACGTTCCCGTCATACCGGGCCATTCACAGGAAAACCTTACCCGGAGGCGCGCACCTCAGGTTGACGATCTACATTGCATAATCGTGGTGGAAAACGAGGATGTCCTAGTAACTGTCGAGAACGGCGTCGGCCTGATCACCCTCAACCGCCCAAAGACGATCAATTCGCTGACGCACCCGATGGTCAACGCGATGTCGAAGGTGCTCACCGACTGGGAGCAGGACGACGACGTCCGCGAGGTGGTGCTGTCCGGCGCCGGCGAGCGTGGGCTCTGCGCCGGCGGCGACATCGTCGCGATCTACCACAGCGCACGCGGCGACGGGACGGAAGCTAGTGAGTTCTGGTACGACGAGTACCTGCTCAATGGATACATCGGCCGCTACCCCAAGCCGTATGTCGCATTGATGGACGGCATCGTCATGGGCGGCGGCGTCGGCGTCAGCGCACACGGCAGCATCCGCGTCGTCACCGACACCACGAAAATGGCCATGCCCGAGGTCGGCATCGGCTTGATCCCCGACGTCGGCGGCACCTACCTGCTGGCCCGCGCTCCCGGGCTGCTCGGCCTGCACGCCGCGCTGAGCGGGGCGCCGTTCGGCGGAGCTGATGCGATCGCAATGGGATTCGCCGATCACTACGTGCCGCACGATCGGCTCGACGACTTCAAACAGGCGGTCGCCGCCGACGGCATCGAAGCCGCGCTCGCAGCCCACACGGTCGATCCCCCAGCCAGCGACCTTCTCGCGCAACGCGATTGGATTGACGAGTGTTACGCGGGTGAGACCGTGATGGATATCGTGGCGGCGCTTCGAGGCCATGACGCCGGCCCGGCGAACGACGCGGCCAATCTCATCGCGGCACGCTCCCCCATTTCACTGTCCGTCGCGCTGGAGGCGGTGCGACGGGCAGCCAGGCTCGACACGCTCGAAGACGTTCTCCGCCAGGAGTATCGGACCGCATACGGGTCGCTCCGATCACACGATCTGGTGGAGGGCATTCGCGCCCAAGTCATCGACAAGGACCGCAACCCCAAATGGTCGCCTGCATCGCTCGCGGCCGTCACCACCGCCGACGTCGAGGCCTACTTCGCGCCGGCCGACCGCGAACTCACCTTCGACGAATAGGATCGCGCCACATGAGCTACGAGACCATCCTCGTCACCCGCGACGAGCGCGTCGGCACCATCACGCTGAACCGACCGAAGGCGCTCAATGCGCTCAACAGCCAGGTGATGAAGGAAGTCACCACGGCGGCAGCCGAATTCGACGACGACTCCGCCATCGGCGCGATCGTCGTCACCGGCAACGAGAAGGCGTTCGCGGCAGGCGCGGACATCAAGGAGATGGCCGCCCTGTCGTTCGCCGACGTGTTCGCCGCCGACTTCTTCGCGCAGTGGTCCAAGTTCGCCGCCACCCGCACACCCACCATCGCCGCGGTCGCCGGCTACGCGCTCGGCGGCGGCTGCGAGCTAGCCATGATGTGCGATCTGCTCATCGCCGCCGACACCGCGAAATTCGGCCAGCCCGAGATCAAGCTCGGCGTGCTGCCCGGTATGGGCGGCTCGCAGCGGCTGACGCGCGCGATCGGCAAGGCCAAGGCGATGGACCTGATCCTGACCGGCCGCAACATGGACGCCGAGGAGGCGGAGCGCGCGGGGCTGGTGTCGCGCGTCGTGGCCGCCGACAAGCTGCTCGAGGAGACCAACGCCGTCGCGACGACGATCGCAGGCATGTCGCTGTCGGCATCGCGGATGGCCAAGGAGGCCGTCAACCGCGCCTTCGAAAGCACACTGGCCGAAGGACTCCTCTACGAACGCCGGTTGTTCCACTCGGCATTCGCGACCGACGACCAGACCGAAGGCATGAACGCGTTCAGCGAGAAACGCCCCCCGAACTTCACGCACCGTTAATCTGCGTTCGTGACCGACACCCGCGACGACACTGCGGCGGCCGGGGAAGAACCCGCGCAGGAGAAAACGGCCAAGCGGCCGTGGTGGCTTCGGCACTACACCTACACCGGCACCGCGGTCGGCCTGGTCTTCCTTTGGTTTTCGATGACGCCCTCGCTGCTGCCTCGCGGGCCGCTGTTCCAGGGCATCGTCAGCGGCGCGGCCGGGGCCATCGGCTACGGCCTGGGCGTGTTCGCGGTGTGGCTGGTGCGCTACATGCGGTCGAAGGACACCAGCCCACCCGCACCGCGACAGGCGTGGATCGCACTGGTGGTCGTCGGCATCATCGGCCAGATCTTGATGATCATCTACTTCCACGTGTGGCAGGACGATGTGCGCGACCTCAACGGTGTGCCGCGACTTGGGTTCTGGGACCACCCGCTGACCGCCTTCCTGTCTATCGTCGTGCTGTTCATCTTCGTCGAAATCGGGCAGCTGATCGGCAGATTGGTGCGCTTCCTCGTTCGTCAGCTGGAACGTTTTGCCCCACCGCGAGTTTCGGCCGTTGTGGTGGTCATCTTGCTGCTCGCGTTGACCGTCGCGCTGCTCAACGGCGTTGTGGCGCGGTTCGCAATGAGCACCATCAACAAGACGTTCTCTGCGGTCAACGACGAGACGGATTCGCAGTTCCCCGCGCCGACGTCGACACGGCGGTCGGGCGGCCCACAATCGCTGGACAGCTGGGATTCACTTGGTCATCAGGGCCGGGTCTTCGTGTCGGCGGGCCCGACCGTCGACGAGCTCACCAAGTTCAACGGCAAGCCGGCAATCGAGCCGATCCGCGCCTACGCCGGCCTGCATTCCGCCCCCGGCATCAAGGCGACCGCCCAACTGGCGGCCGAAGAGTTGCGCCGTACCGGTGGGCTGGATCGCGCCGTCGTCGCCGTCGCCACCACCACCGGCACCGGCTGGATCAACGAGGCGGAGGCCTCCGCGCTGGAGTACATGTACAACGGCAACACCGCGATCGTGAGCATGCAGTACTCGTTCCTGCCCAGTTGGCTATCGTTCCTGGTGGACAACGAGAACGCGCGCCAGGCCGGCCAGGCGCTGTTCGAGGCCGTCGACGCGATGGTCAAGGAGCGGCCTGAGGGCAAGCGCCCCAAGCTCGTCGTATTCGGCGAGAGCCTGGGCTCCTTCGGCGGTGAGGCGCCGTTCCTGGCCCTCAACAACCTCGTCGCCCGCACCGACGGCGCGCTGTTCTCCGGGCCGACGTTCAACAACACGATCTGGGAGGACCTCACCCGCAACCGCGACGCGGGCTCGCCGATGTGGCTACCCATCTACGACAACGGCCAGAACGTCCGCTTCGCCGCGCGCTCCGACAACCTCGGCAGGCCGCCAGACCCGTGGGGCCATCCGCGCGCGGTGTACCTGCAGCACGCGTCCGACCCGATCGCTTGGTGGAACGTCGATCTGCTCTTCGCCAAACCGGATTGGCTGCGCGAGCCCCGCGGTTATGACCTCTCACCGCGCATGGAATGGATTCCTGTCGTGACTTTCCTGCAGGTGTCCGCCGACATGGCGGTCGCGGTGGACGTGCCTGACGGACACGGTCATGTCTACGTCAAGGACGTCGCGAACGCATGGGCCGCGATCCTGCAGCCGCCGGGCTGGACGCCCGAGAAGACCGACAAGCTGCGGCCGCTGCTGTCCAACGACGAAAACGCCTAGACCAGAACCCCTTCGGCCTTCAACGCGTGGTACCCGCCGACGACGTCGGTGGCGCGGTGCAGGCCGAGATCGAGCAGCGACGCGGCGGCAAGGCTGGAGGTGTAGCCCTCCGAGCACAGCACCACCCATTCCACGTCGTCGCCGACGGCCTGCGACAGCCGCGCGTCACTGGTCGGGTCGCAGCGCCACTCGAGCACGTTGCGCTCGATCACCAGCGCGGCGGGTACGCCGCCCTCGCGCTGACGCTGGGCGTGCGGGCGGATGTCGACCAACACCGCACCGCGCTCGAGTGCTGCGGGCACGTCGCGCGCCGAAAGCCTGCGCAGCCGTGAGCGGGCCTCCTCGAGTATCCGATCGATTCGACTCATTACCGCCCCTCCGGTACATCGGTGAGTTCGGTGCGCTTGCGGCGCAGCGTTTTTCGCTCGGTCACCTCGTAGTACGACATCGCCGTCAATGGCGGCGAGTATGCGTGCACGCTCAGGGTTGGGGTGACGGGCGCAGCGAGATCCCGTTCGGGTGTCCACACGACATCGTGCACCCAGCCCAGCGGGAATCCGGCCTGATCGCCGGCCCGAAGCCGTCGGCGCCGTAACGCCTCCCCGTCCCACCGCGTCTCACGCAGCGCGCCGGACACCACGGTCAGCGCGCCCAACGAACCGCCGTGGTCGTGCAGTTCGGTCGAGCGATCCGGCACCCAGCTGATCAGCCAGACGTCGAGTTCGTCGTCGCCGTGCAGCCGCGCGAACCAGCGGTCGTCGGTCGGCGGTCCGCCGACGGGCAGCAGGTGGTCGAAGCGGCCCGAGAGCACGTCGTCGGCGTAGCTGTCGGTGGCGTGCAGCAGGTCGGGCAGCCGCAGGCGGGTCGGCGCGGATACGGCGGGCACGGCAGACGGCAACACAGCGGGCTGTGCGGAAACCATGTGGAGCTCCAGAATGACGGGGACGGATCAACGGGGGTCGGCGCTTAGGCCTGACACTCCCCCTTGCACGCGGGGAGGTGCCCCCACTCCAGTCCGGTGCTCACGGTCAACAGTGTTGCACCTGGTAGCGATCGCGCGGTCGGCCGCGCAGCGGACCATACCGAGGTCCTTCACAAACGAACCTGCTCAGCATCCGATTGCGCGCGAATCGGCCTAGATTCACGATGAGCCGAACTACCCCGGCCACACTTGCGACAGGCCGATCTTGCGTTTCCGACTTTGTTGCTATGGCCGCGACACATATTCGCGCACAGCGTCAATAATGGACGTCAATATGGCCTTCGGCTCGCAGGCCGACCACTTGACCGCGAAGACATCCGGCGTAAGCGGGCCCTGACGGACCTACGCGTTGCATAGATTGGGCAGCATGCGCAGGTACCTCCAACGCGTCGCGCTGTGCGGTGCATTAGTGATGCTCACTGTCGTGGGCTGTTCGTCGAACGAGCAGAAGTCCTCGACGTCGACCCAGTCGCCGACGACGTCCACCAGTGAGCTGCCGCCCCTGCCCGCCGAACCGGCCCTGCCCGGCGCCGTCGGGGTATCCCCCGGTGGCGTAACCACCCGGGTCGACGTGCCTGCCGACGCCACAGAATCGCAGTACGGGCAGGCCTGCCATGCCGCCAAGGTGTGGATGGACGGCCAGCAGACGGATCCGAAGACCCTCGTCGAGCCGTACCTCAAGCTGATCCAGGCGCCGGACTTCACCGGGCCCGGGAACTTCAATACGCCGTGGGCCAACCTGACACCGGCGCAGCAGGCCGGTGTCATCATGGCGGTCAACGGCGCCGCCAACGGCGAGTGCGAGTAGCGCTGCACTTTAACCCGGGGCGCAAAATGGCGGTATGGCTGCCAACCGTGTCGCGCTGGCTCTCGGCAGCGGAGGCGCCCGCGGATATGCCCACATCGGCGTGATCGACGAACTACGCGACCGCGGCTACGACATCGTCGGGATTTCCGGGTCGTCGATGGGCGCGCTCGTCGGCGGCTTGCAGGCCGCGGGCAAGCTCGACGAATTCGCCGACTGGGCCAATTCGTTGACACAGCGCGCCGTGCTGCGGCTGCTGGACCCGTCGATCACCGCCGCCGGGGTGCTGCGCGCCGAGAAGATCCTGGACGCGGTCCGCGACATTCTCGGCGAGGTGACGATCGAGGAACTGCCGATCCCCTACACCGCTGTCTCCACCGACCTGCTCTCGGGGAAATCCGTTTGGCTGCAACGCGGTCCGGTCGACGCGGCGATCCGGGCGTCCATCGCGATCCCCGGCGTCATCACACCGCACGTGTTCGACGGGCGCCTGCATGCCGACGGCGGCATCCTCGACCCGTTGCCGATGGCGCCGATCGCCGCGGTCAACGCGGACCTCACGATCGCGGTCAGCCTGTCGGGCAGCGAGGCCGGCGGCCGCTATGAGCCCACCGAGTCCGAGCCGCGGGCGACGACAGAATGGTTGAGCCGGATGTGGCGCAGC
>JAVRPG010000630.1:0-3149 GCA_032162325.1 Mycobacterium sp.
GTCGTGCGGATCAGATAACCGCTGCGTGCAATTTGCTCCTTGTTGATGCCCGCCCGCGCGAGGAAGTCCAGCACATAGTCACAGAAGAACGCGCGATCGCCGGCGGCGATGCAGCCATCCGGCAACTCTTTGGGCTGCGGCAGGATGCCGAGCGGTGTAGCCATGGCGGCCCGGAGCTCGCCGGCTTGTTGCGGCAGGTTCTTGATCATGGTGTCCAGCACCACGTTTCGGCGTTGCAGCGCCCCATCGGGGTTGGTGTACGGGTTCAGCGAGCTCTCTGACTGCACCAACCCGGCCAACAGGGCGGCCTGCTGCCAGTTCAGCTGCGACGCGTCGATACCGAAGTAGGTCTGGGCGGCGTCCTGAACGCCGAAGGCGTTGTTACCGAACGACAACAAGTTCAGGTAGCGGGTCAGGATCTCGGCCTTGGTGAACGTCTTGTCGAGCGTCAGCGCCATCCGGATCTCGCGCATTTTGCGCGCCGGGGTGATTTCGACAGCCGCCCGCCGCTCGGCGTCGCTCTGCGCTGTCACCAGCAATTGATAGTTCTTGACGTACTGCTGCTCGATCGTCGAGCCGCCGCGAGTGGTGAGGTCGCCGGAGAGGTAGCCGGACAGACCGGTCAGCGAGCCCTGCCAATCCACACCGTTGTGCTCGGCGAACCGCTTGTCCTCGATCGACACGATCGCCAGCTTCATCGTGTTGGCGATCTGATTGGCGGGCACCTCGAACCGGCGCTGCGAATACAACCACGCGATCGGATTCCCGGCCGCGTCGACCATCGTCGTCGCCTGCGGGACCTCACCCGAAAGAAGCTGCGCCGAGCCGTTGGCGACGACGTCGGAGGCGCGGTTGGACAAAAACCCGATGCCTCCCGCGAATGGGAACATCAGGCCCGCCGCCACTACCCCGGCCAACAGACAGCACCATGCCAGCTTGATGACCGTTACCCCCGTCGGCTGCCCCTCCGACATGCTTACAGAGTAGTTCTCCCGTTCGACGGAACCGGCTATTTCACGCAATCTCAAGCGGGGTGTCGCCGCTCAGCCGCCTACCTTGCCACGACAGCGGCGAGGCCTGTTCACCCTCCGCGGCGTCCACTCCGGTCAATGGCCGATGCATTCCATCCGTTCCATGAGAATTTCTCAGAAAGTAGTTAGCTATACTCACTGAGTGCTAGCCAGCCCGGTGCGTGGAAGCCGCACCGGGTGGGGCGGCGATGTCGTGGACCACTCCGGGGCACAGCGCGGGCACGACGAACCGACGCAGGCCCCATCGTCGCCGGCGAACCGAGTGGACGCGCTGACCGGGCTGCGCGCGGTGGCAGTCTTGCTGGTGGTGGGCACCCACGCGGCGTTTGCTACCGGCAAGCTGACCCACGGCTATGTCGGGCTGGTCTATGCGCGCCTGGAGATCGGCGTACCGATCTTCTTCGTGTTGTCCGGTTTCCTGTTGTTCGGTCCATGGGTGAGGGCAGCCGCATCCGGGACCGCGCCGCCGATGGTGGACCGCTACGCGTTGCGCCGGGTCCGGCGCGTCATGCCGGCCTACGTCGTGACCGTGTTGCTCGTCTTCGTCGTGTTCCAGTTCTTTACGCCGGGCCCGAACCCCGGCCAGACGTGGCTGGGATTGTTTCGATACCTCACCCTCACGCAGATCTACACCGACAACTACCTGTCGACGTTCGCACACCACGGCCTTTCGCAGATGTGGAGCTTGGCGGTGGAGGCGGCGTTCTATGCGGCATTGCCGCTCCTGGCCTACCTGCTGCTGGTGGTGGTCTGCGACCGGCGCTGGCGACCCGGTCTGCTGCTGACCGGGCTGGCCGCGCTGGCCACGGTCAGCCCGATTTGGCTGACGGTGCTGCACACCACCGACTGGTTGCCGAACTCGGCCGGCATGTGGCTGCCCGCTCATCTGGCGTACTTCGTCGGCGGGATGATGTTGGCGGTCGCTCAGGCAATTGGGGTGCGGTGTTATGCGTGGACGGTGATTCCGCTGGCACTCGTCACGTACCTGATCGCATCAACTCCGATCGCCGGTGACGTGACCATATCTCCGGAAGGGCTGTGGGAGCCGCTGACCAAGACCGTCCTGTACGCGACCATCGCCACGCTCGTGGTGGCGCCTCTGGCGCTCGGCGACCGCGGCCGGTACGCGCGTCTGCTGAGCGGCCGGCCGATGGTCAAGCTGGGTGAGATCTCCTACGAAATCTTCCTGCTGCACGTGGTCGTGATGGCGATCGCGATGGACGCGGTGTTGCGGTGGCCACTGTTCACCGGCTCGATAGTGGGGTTGTTCACGGTGACGCTCGTAATCACGATCCCGCTGGCCTGGCAGCTGCGTCGACGTGCGAATCCGGAGACCCGCCAGGTACCGCCCGCGCGACATCAGTTCGGACCGTGGCGATCCCGCCGTTCACCGGATTGCGCCGTTGCTTACCGAATTATCGATCGTACCTTTCTCGACGCGACGTCGCCGACGCCGCCATCCCGACGTCCCAGTCGTACACCACGCTCAATAGCTCGATCGACGGCTGCTGGAACCGCACATAGTCCTCCCGCGGCAACCCCATCAGCCGCGCGATCACCTGCACCGGAAATGCAAACGTGAACTCCCGCACCAGATCTGCGCGCCCCCGCGGCGCGAACCGGTCGATCAGCTCATGCACCGCCACCTCGACGAGTCCGTCCGCCACCGCTCCAGCAGCTTCGCTCTGAACAACGGCGACACCAGCGCCCGGCTCGCCCGGTGCTCGTCTTCCTCCTGCTCCAGCAGCGTCTTGCCCATCACCGGGCCCATGATCTGCTCGTAGACCGCTGACGAGAACCTCTCCGAATCGGTCAGGATCGCCTGGCACTCGTCATACCCGAGCGCGAACGTCTCGACGATGATCAAACGCTCCCAATTGGCAAGGCCGCGCAGGATTTCCGCCGGCTCGGAATGGGCAACCTCGTTCAGGCGGCGGCGCACGTCGGGATCGGCGAGCGCCCGCATCCGCGCGGCCACCGGCTAGGTCGAGAGGCGCCCGGGCCAAAACGATTGATCTATTGTTAAGAAACCGACGCCCCGGATACGCTCCCAGCAGTCCTGACCGCTCTGCCGAGAGGACGCCGTGACCGAACTGGCGCAAGCGCTTGTCGGGGGCA
>JAVRPG010000631.1:0-4405 GCA_032162325.1 Mycobacterium sp.
GGCGCGCAGGCAATGAACGAGGTCGCTAGTCGTGCCGGAATCGGTATTCAATCGCCACCGGCCTAGCCGGTATGGCCATCGGCTGCACGGCGGGGGAAGCAGCGCAGCGATGGCCACCCAACACGACCTGATGGACTCGGTCGCGATCGTTGATGATCACGACGCGATCCATGCCGCGGTGGAACTGTGGTGCAGCCAGGCGCAACCTCCCATTCGATTCGTAGGCAAATATTTCTCCGCCGAGCAGTTTCTCGACGAGCACCCTTCGCCGTCCGTGTCGGAAGTCGGCCCGGTCGTGCTGGAACTGCGAATGGAGCGCAACGGGGTCGACTTCGCCGCGCTGGACCGCATCGTTTCGCAGCGACATCGGGTAATCGTTTACTCGCACATCGCAACCGACGAAGTGATCTTGACGGCGTTGGACCGCGGTGCGGTCACCTACGTGACGAAATCCGAACGCAAGGACCACCTGATCGACGCGATCCGGGCGGCGAGAACCGACACGCCCTACGTCGGACCGCGGATGGCGTTGGCGATGCTCAACGACACCACGGTCGGCCGCGCAAACCTTGCACCGCGGGAGAAGGAAGTGCTGATCGCGTGGTTCCGCACCGAGAGCAAGGACGTGGTCGCCCGCCAACTGCAGATTGCGCCGACGACCGTCCGCACGCACCTGCAGCGGGTTCGGGCAAAGTACGCCGCGGTCGGACGCCCCGCGACGACAAAGGCGGCCCTGGTCGCTCGCGCGATACAGGACGGCATCGTCAACGTCGACGACATCTAGTCAAAGCGGCGGGTTGCTCTGGGCGGTGAAAAGCGAAGCCCACGACGGGCGCTGAAGCGGCGCAATGAGCATTCGCAGCGAAAGTGTGCGCGTTGCCTCGATGCGCACAGCGGACATTCGGTCCCGGACTACCGGGTGGTGATTCACTAACGGCTGCTATGGGTGGCGCCACGTCATTGTGCGGCCGGAAGTTGCGGTCAATGATTTGCAGGAGTTGCCGAAGCCGCAACGCTCCGCGCGAAGCATAAGGGCCTGGCGACGCGTCTTGCCACTAGGCCAGGTGCGTCATCCTCTTCCCCCGAAGAGTCTGATGCCCGCATGGCTCGCTGACTCGGCACGTGCACAGCGGCTGGATTTGAGCAAACCTCGGGACGCTTTGGCAACAGCGTCGCCCGGCTACCCCTCGCAGCCGGGTGACTGGCCTACAACATCCCCTGTCCTAGCGCCTCTTTGCTAGCAGCTGAGACTGAGATGCTCTGCTTTCAATATATTCCTCGTCTGTCGTGGGAGTTTGTCCTTGCGCGCGTTCAGCGTAAGCCCTGCCGGACCGATTCATATGAGTAGAGCACTACTCGATGTCCGATCGCGCCGGATTCGGAGACAAGCGGAGTGAGCAAATGTCGAACGATTCGTCCGAACATCCGAGACTGAGGTCAGCGTGGGCGGCTGAGCCACAGGGGCGTTCTGCGGCGGCGCGGACGGGTGATTCTCAAAGATGGGTACTGATTCCCAATTGTGGGACGGTCCAATCGAATATAGCATTGATTTGCCATTACTGTGAACTGGAATTTGCTGGATGGTCGTCGCGGAAGGCTTGCGCCGGCGGGTCTCCGTCCGGGGTCCTGGCGCGACGGCACCAGACGCCGACGCCCGATCGGTGCCATCACCTGCCGCATTGCATCTCCTCCGTCGGGATGCCGACTGATATTTACGGAGGTGACGGTATGGGATTGTCGCCGGCGAGGAATCGGGCGATTCCCTATCGCTGTGGCGATCTACCCCATATATGACAGCAAACCCGGGCAGCGCCGATCTGCGACGCCCGGGTTCGCGGGGATGAGTGTCAGGCCAGCGTGTTGACCGGATCGGTGTAGGGAAGGTCGAGGTCCGTTGCCACCTGCTCGGAGAGCAGCTCACCATCGTGCGTGGAGAGGCCCCTCGCGAGGGACGGATCGGCCTGGCACGCGGCCTTCCAGCCCTTGTCGGCCAGCTTCAGCACGTACGGCATGGTGGCGTTGGTCAGCGCGTAGGTCGAGGTGCGGGGCACCGCGCCGGGCATGTTGGCCACGCAGTAGAACAGCGTGTCGTGCACGGCGAATGTCGGGTCGTCGTGCGTGGTGGGCCGCGAATCCTCGAAGCAGCCGCCCTGGTCGATGGCGATGTCGACCAGAACCGCGCCCGACTTCATGTGCGCGACAGTCGAATTCGTCACCAGCTTGGGCGCCTTGGCGCCAGGCACCAGCACCGCGCCGATCACCAGGTCGGCCTTCTTGACCGCATCCTCCAGTTCAAGCATCGACGAGTAGCGGGTCTCGATGCGGCCGCCGAACTCGGCGTCGACCTCGCGGAGCTTATTGATGTTGACGTCGAAAACCGTGACGTGAGCACCCATTCCGGCGGCTACCCGCGCCGCGTTGTAGCCGGCGGTGCCGCCACCGATGACCACCACGTCCGCAGGCGCGACCCCGGGCACACCGCCCATCAAGACGCCGCGGCCGCCGTGACTGCGCATCATGTGATACGCGCCGACCTGGGCCGACAGCCGTCCGGCGACCTCACTCATCGGGGCCAGCAGCGGCAACGCGCCGTCGGCGGTCTGCACGGTTTCGTACGCGATCGACGTGGTGCCCGAGGCAAGCAGCGCATCGGTGCACGGCTTGGACGCCGCGAGGTGCAGATAGGTGAACAGGGTCTGGCCCTTGCGCATGCGGCCGTATTCGGCCTCGATCGGCTCCTTGACTTTGAGCAGCAGCTCGGCTTCGGCCCACACTTGATCGGCACCGGTGATCAGCTGCGCGCCGGCCCGCTTGAAGTCGGCGTCTGAGATCGCCGACCCTTCTCCTGCGCCGGATTGGATGATCACCTCGTGCCCGCGGTAGACCAGCTCGGCCACTCCCGCCGGGGTGATGGCAACACGGAACTCGTTGTTCTTGATCTCGGTCGGGATGCCGACGCGCATGACGCTCCTCAATTCGTACTGGGTTACCTAGATTGTGAAGAATCTGCGATGTAATGGCAATCTCCACGATGATTATTCGATAGGATCTCGGCATGGGCGAGGGATCAACGAAAACGATGGTTTCTACGGCTCGGTCGCCGAAGGATGTTCGGCCCGTCGACGTCGACGACATTGACCGGCGCATCCTGACCGCGCTACACGCGGACGCGCGCATGTCCAACAGCGCGCTGGCCGAGCTGGTGGGCATCGCGCCATCGACATGTCACGGACGGGTGCGCCGCCTTCAGGACCTCGGAGTGATTCGCGGCTTCTATGCCGATATCGACCCGACCGCCATCGGGCTCAACCTCCAGGCGATGATCTCGGTGAGCCTGCAATCCAACGCGCGTGGCAAGATCCGAAACTTCATTGGTCAAATCCGGCGCAAGCCACAGGTGATGGACGTCTACTTCCTGGCCGGGGCCGACGACTTCATCCTGCACGTCGCCGCGCGCGACACCGACGACCTGCGGTCGTTCGTGGTGGAGAACCTCAACGCCGACGCCGACGTGGCGGGCACCCAGACGTCGCTGATCTTCGAGCACCTGCGCGGCGCGTCGCCGCTGTAGACCCCGAGCTGTCACCTCGTGAGCGGGCGCTGGCGTGTATTGCGGCCGACGCGCTGAACCAGACACTCGACGAATCCTTCTCGCTACACATCGATCTGGCGCTGGCGGCAGGAGCCGGTGACGAGCAGGTCCGCGCCGTGCTGCTTCTGGTCGCGGAGTACGGAATCGCCAAGGCGTGGGGCATGCCGCACGTCGATGCGCGTGTCCAACGTCAAGGCCGGCATCTCGGCCAGCGCCGATTGAGTATCGAACCCATCCGGGAAGCCGGCTGTGACGAATGAAGGGCATTGGCGCACAGCAGTCAGGAAAGCGCCATCTGCCTCGTCGAAAGGAAGAACAATGAAGTCCTTCACGTTGCCGGTTATCGCCGCCGGAGCAATCGCCACTGCGGCGTTGGGATTGGCCGGCGCCGCCGGCGCGGCTCCCTCGGGGGCCCTCGACGCGTCCCAGACGGTCGGCCAACTGCAGGCCCGCGGGTTCGATGTGATCGTGAACAAGGTCGGCACCGCACCGCTGGACGAGTGTGTCGTCAACGCGGTTCGGCCGGGTCAGACGTTTTCCCGGATGGACTCCGGTGTGCCCGGTGCGATGGACGACATCGTCACCACCGTCACGGCCATGACCGTGTTCGTTGACGTGGCGTGCTGAATCGACACCGAACTACTGCGGGCCTGTCAGTCCGCCGTCGGCTCGTCGTCTTCGTCGGGCACCAGGTAGTGCTCGGGGTGGTGGTAGTCGTTCACGCGGGATTGGCCGTTGTCGAGGTGTGGTGGTGGGATCCATTCGGTGCGGCCGTCTTTGCGTTTTCGGGTGCGCCAGCCGCCGGGTTTGACC
>JAVRPG010000632.1:0-7953 GCA_032162325.1 Mycobacterium sp.
CGTTCGAGCGGGTGATCAGCGGGCTGCTGCTGATCATTGCGATCGGGTTCCTGACGAGCCTGTTCGTCGAACCTCCGCCCGCAGGCGAGGTGGCCGCGGGCCTGCTGCCGCGGTTCGAGGGCGCCGAGAGCGTGCTGCTGGCCACCGCAATGCTCGGTGCGACGGTGATGCCGCACGCGGTGTACCTGCACTCCGGCCTGGCCCGCGACCGGCACGGTCACCCCGAGGCCGGCAGGCAGCGCCGCTGGTTGCTCAGGGTAACGCGGCTGGACGTCGGACTGGCGATGCTCGTCGCAGGCGCCGTGAACCTGGCGATGCTCCTGGTGGCCGCGACAAACCTGCAGGGCCGCGACAACACCGACTCGATCGAAGGCGCGCATGCCGCCGTCCGCGACACCCTTGGGCCGACGGTCGCGCTGTTGTTCGCGATCGGGCTGCTGGCCTCCGGTCTGGCGTCGACGTCGGTGGGCGCCTACGCGGGAGCGATGATCATGCAGGGCCTACTGCGCCGCTCGTACCCGTTGCTGCTGCGCAGGCTCGTCACCCTGATCCCGGCGCTCGCGATCCTGGCGATCGGCGTCGACCCCAGCCGCGCACTGGTGTTGTCCCAGGTCGTGCTGTCCTTCGGGATTCCCTTCGCATTAATCCCCTTGGTGCGGCTGACCAGCAACCGCAGCCTGATGGGCGACGACACGAACCACCGCGTGACCACAGCGTTGGGGTGGACGGTCGCCACGTTGATTAGTCTGCTTAATGTGGTGCTGATCTATCTGACCGTCAAGGGCTGAATGCAGGCTAGTCATAGCTACTTCGCGTACGGGTCCAACCTGTGCGTGCGGCAGATGGCGCGGCGATGCCCCGGCGCGGTCAACCCGCGGCCCGCGACGCTGGCCGATCACGACTGGCTGATCAACGAGCGCGGGGTGGCGACCGTCGAACCGTTCGACGGCTCCCATGTGCACGGCGTGGTGTGGCAGGTGACCGATCACGACCTGGCGACGCTGGACAACGCCGAGGGCGTTCCGGTGCGATATCGCCGCGACCGGCTGACCGTGCACACCGACGACGGCCCGTCCGCGGCGTGGGTCTATATCGACCACCGTGTCGACCCTGGTGCTCCGAGACCCGGCTATCTGGAACGCATCGTCGACGGTGCGGTGCACCACGGCCTGCCCCACCGCTGGATCGAATTCCTGCGGCGCTGGGATCCCGCGCACTGGCCCATGCGTGTCAACAGATCGAGTTTGGCTGCGCCGCGGTCACTTTCGGAGCTCCTTGCCGATCCCGGAGTCATCGAGGACAGCACGCTGCGATCGCGGTTCGGGTTCCTGGCCATCCACGGCGGCGGGCTGGAGCAGATGACCGACGTCATCGCCGAGCGGGCCGCGGACGCCGCTGGCGCGTCGGTGTACGTGCTGCGCCATCCCGATCACTATCCGCACCATCTGTCGTCGGCGCGGTACCGCGCGCAGGAATCCGAACGGCTGACCGAGTTCCTCGACCACGTCGAGGTCGCGGTGTCGCTGCACGGATACGGCCGCATCGGGCGCAGCACCCAGTTGCTGGCCGGCGGTCGCAACCGCGAGCTCGCCGAGCACCTAAAGCGCCACGTCAACGTGCCGGGCTACCAGGTCGTCACGGACCTCGACGCGATCCCTCGCGAGCTTCGCGGCCTGCACCCCGACAACCCGGTCAACCGCGTCCGCGGCGGCGGCACGCAGCTCGAACTGACACCGCGGGTGCGCGGCATCAGCCCGCGAAGTGGGCTGCCCGGCGACGACGGCCTGACCCCCGCGACGTCGGCGTTGGTGCGGGGCCTTGTCGCGACCGCCCGCTCGTGGCAACTAACCTCAGCTTAAGAGTTGATCCGTACATCGGACCATGCTTCCACCGAATCCGCTTGTGCGGCTTTGCGTTCGGCTGATCCCGCTACGTCCAGCGCGCTGGTCTGTTCGGGGGTGGGCCGACTGGTGGTTGCGTTGCTCAGCAGAGGCCACCGGATGGCGGCTGCCGACCCTGGCCGACGCGGCAGGATGGTCCTGCGGTGACTGGTGCCGGTTGACTGAGTCCTCGCCTCTTGCTGCGAGGCCAACCCAGGCCGGACAGCCTGGGCGAGTTCGTAGTTGACGCGGGCAGTGCCCGGATCCTCCGGATCGGCCATCTCGACGCACGCCGCCAGCGCCGCCGAGACGATGTCACGATCCTCGTGCAGCCCGCAACCGGGGCAGTCATGGGTGCGCTGCGCCAGGGTCTTAGGCACCCGTTGCCCGCATAGGCAGTGCTGGCTCATCGCTGTTGACCTGGTGCCGGCTCGCTGCAGCCGCCCGCAGGTGGCGTGGCACTCCGCAGCGAGGGCGGCGATGAGCATGCCGGGGCTGAACAAGTTAATCCGCTTGCCCCACAACCGAGCCCAATTGGAGATCCTGCCGTGCTCCACAGTCATGGTGTTGCCATGGACCGCCACGATCCTGGCCGCGGTTTCGCGGGCGCGCCTTTGCTTGGCTTGGCTGCGCGCCCTAGCGTCCGTCGCGTGATCCGCCCGCGTTCGCTGATAGGCGCGCGAAAGTGCGTCTCGACGGTATGCGCGCAGCGGTGCCCCATCGGCACGGGCAGCCCGAGCGCCGCCGGGGTTCAGGACCTGTTTCGCCGACAGGCCGGTAGTCGCTCGCCGCAGGGCGCGGGCCTGTTGGCGCGCCGACAGCCCGTATTGGTCGGGGTTGGTGTTGCGTCGAGACCGATCCAGCGCGCGCTGCCTAGCCCGCGCCCGCCGCGCCGCCCGTTCAGCCGCCTCGTGCTCCTCGGCAGACAGGGTGATCGACTCGACAACCAGCTCCTCCGGGTAGTCCTCGGGAAATGACGCCACCGAAAGATTCGACACGTTCGCGTCGATCCCAGCACGACGTCCGGCGGGGATCTCAGCGCGGCGAGCCAGCGTCGATACGGACTGGTGGCCGGCGTGGTGCACCAGCAGGTGCGCGTAGTACCGCCACCCGCCGGGGACTCGCCGATCCCGCACTCGCACCATGTCGATCTTGTGCCACATATTCGGATTCGGCCAGAAAATGCACCAGGTGCGCCCACTGACCCGCACCTTGGGGTAGCCGCACCGGCAGCACCACATCCCCGCCCACCAGCCCCGTGAACACCACCGCCAACCGGCCGGTGTGCTCCCACCACGTCGATCCTGCCGGTCGGTCCGGGGCCGGCAGCCGGGCGGGCTGCGCGAGGATCGAGGTCCCGGCGCGCTGTTCGGCCGCTGTGGCGGCGGTCGTCACAGATGCGGGGAGCTGCGGGTGCCGGTAAGCAGCGAGATGACCGTCTACGGTGCCGGCCAGCCGCCAGGTCTCCCACGCTGGAGTCGTTTTCGTGTGCGAGCGTGCCCGGCCAGGAATCCGGGTGAAATCCCACCACGACCCCACCTGTGGCGCACCATGGCGGCGACCCGACGCGTCGGGGAACAGATGCCGATCGATCGTCTGCCACACTTCATCAGCGACGTGGAGCCCAACCGCCTTCGTGAGGTGATCACGCATCCACCTGCTGGCCTCGATGTGGGTCTTCGCCGCTGCCGCAATACCCTTGCGGGTCAAGCCCAACCGATCCCGCAGCCCTTTTGGATCCCGCTTGCGCTCGTGGTGAGCCGCAAAATAGGCCCGGCACCGGTCGGCGGCGTCGCGCTGCAGCGCCCGCCGCAGCCGAAATACCGCCTCCCACTGTCGCTCCACCCGCCGCCGAACCCGCTCATCGGACACATCGAGCTCCAGCGGGATCACCGACACCGGCCCCGAATAGCAGAAGTTGGGCGCCTTCGACTTACCGCGCCGCCTTGGCATGGCTACTACGGCGGTGCTATCGGTGGCCGCGGCTGTCACGGTTTCCATGCAACCATCAGCCACCGACACCGATCCGCTACCACATCAGAAGCACGGCTGCATAAAGCCCGCGCCGGCCACCTCATCGCGTGGCCCGTAGAAAAGGAGATAAATCGCCAACGCCGTCGCCGCGGCCACGCGGTCAGCCAGGCGCTAAACATAATCCGCCGGACTCTGGAACCCCAAACCCCCTATCCTCGGAGTAGTGCGCACCACAGTCATCGGCGCGGCGCTCGTCTTTCTTGGTTTGACGGCCGCACCCGCGTGCTCGCAATCCGTCACCGTCAATGACGTGTTGACCCAGATCGTTGTCGATAACAAACTGCCTGGCGGCGTCGCCGTCATCCGGGACGGCGCCAGTCTGCGCCGTGCCGCGGCAGGCCACTCCGACGTGGACACCGGGGCCGGCTTCGCGCCGGAGACCCATATTCGCGCCGCCAGCATCACAAAAACCTTTGTGGCAGCGACGATTCTGCAACTCGTCGCGGAGGGCAAGGTCGATCTCGACGCACCCATTGAGACGTACCTGCCCGGCCGTATCCGCGCGGAGGGCATTGACGCTAATGCCATTACCGTCCGCCAGCTTCTACGACATCAGAGCGGCCTGCCCGAGTACTTCGACTCTGACACCCCGGTGCCCGCCGAACCCACCACCGCCGACCAGCTTCTGGACGCTGCGCTGACCCGACCCGCGCAGTTCGCGCCGGGCAGGGCGCTGAACTACACCAACACCAACTACGTCATCGCCGGCCTGATCATCGAAAAGCTAACGGGGCAGCCCGCCGCCGACGAGATCACCAGGCGAATCATCGTGCCGCTCGGGTTGTCCGACACGTACTTCCCCGTGCCGGGCGATAGCGGGCTGCGTGCGCCGTTCGCGCACGGCTACGAGATGGTCGACGGCAAGCGCACCCACGTCACGACGTTCAACGCGTCCGCTGCGGACATGGCGGGATCGTTGATCTCCACCAACGAAGACACCGCGGCCTTCATCACCGCGCTGCTCGACGGCCGGGTCGTCCCATCGGCGCAACTGCGCGAGATGATGGACACCGTCGACTGGACTGACGCGGGCCCGGGCTTTCGCTACGGGTTGGGCCTGACCAGTATTGACTTGGACTGCGGTGTCAAGGTGTGGGGTCACGGTGGCGACATCGACGGCTTCCACAGCCTGATGGCGAAAGCCTTTGGCAGCCCGGCGGTTTCGATCACCCTCACCCAATCCCCGCCAGAGACGGAATCGCTCGCCGGCGATCCGCGTGCCGAGGTGCTGAACGCGGTCTACTGTGCGGCGTAGACGCGGTCGCCTCGCAGATAGGTTCCGACGACGCGCACGGCATCCAGTTCGGGCGTGGACCGCGGATCGCGGTCGAGCCACACCAGGTCGGCGCTCGCGCCGGGTGTGATTGTGCCCCATTGCCCCTCGGCGAAGGCCTGCTCCGCCACACCGGCGGTGTAGGCGCTCAGTGCCCGTTCGACGGACAGGATCTCCTGCGGCGTCCACCCGCCACGCGACACCGCCACCGCGATTCCGTTCAGCGGAGCGCCCGACGACACCGGCCAGTCCGAGCCGAACGCCAGCGGCGCCCCTGACTCGTCGAGGCTGCGGATGCGGTACTGCTTGGCGCCGCGTTCGTCGCCGAGCCGCGGGATCGTCAGCTCGACCATCAACGGATCCAGTTGCGCCCAAAGGGGTTGCATGTTGGGTATCACGCCCAGTGCGGCGAACCGGTCTATGTCAGCTTCGTCGACGAGTTGCGCGTGGGCGATCACCGGCCGCCGGTCGCGCGGCCCGTTGGTCGCGACGACGTGCTCGATCGCGTCCAGCGCCTGGCGTGCCGCCGCATCGCCGATCGCGTGGATGTGGATCTGAAAGCCGAGCGCGTCGACGGCACGCGCGGCGTCGGCAAGGTTGTCCCACACCTGCATTCCGTGGTTGTGCAGCGATCCGCAGTACGGCGTCAGCAGGGCGCCGGTTCCGTTCTCGATGACGCCGTCGGCGAAGAACTTGACCGTATTCGCGGTCAGCAGCGGCGAGTCCAGGTCAGCGACACGTCGACGCGCGTCGGCGAAGTGCTCGAGCTGCGCGTCGAAGTAGCGGGGGTCGGCGTACAGGCCGAGGTTGAACCGGATGCCGAGCGCGTCCTGCCGCGCGGCGTCGAGGTACGTGTCGACATCGGCCGGCTCTACCCAGGCGTCCTGCACCCACGTCACGCCGCGCGCCAGGTAGTACTCGGCGGCGGTGCGCAGCGCCCCGATGCGCACGTTCGGATCGCGTTCCGGCACCAGCTTGTGCACCAGGTCGACGGCACCCCACTCCCGCAGCGTGCCCAGCACTGAGCCGTCCTCGCGGCGCGGGATGGCGCCCAGCTCCGGGTCCGGGGTGTCCGCCGTGATCCCTGCCCGATCAAGCGCAACGCTGTTGCACCACACGGTGTGGTAATCCCACGCGCGCAGCACGACGGGCCGGTCGGTAACAGCTGCGTCGAGCCAGCGCGCATCGAACAGGCCGTCAGGGGCCAGGCTGCTGTCGTAGGAAGCGCCGACGATCCACTCGTCGTCGGGATGCCCGGCGGCGAATCTCCTTACCTCATCGACGATCTCGTCGACCGACTTGCAACGCCGCACCTGTGGCCCGACCGCCTCAAGTCCACCGGGCAGCGGGTGGGCATGTCCGTCGCCGAACGACGGCATCAGGAAGCCGCCGCCGAGGTCGACCTGCTCGGCGCCCCCCGCTTGTCCGTACGCCGCGTCGCCGAGAGCCTGCACCACGCCGTCGGCCACCAGAAGCGCATCCGTGGTCTGGCCATTGACACCGGTCCAGACGGCCCCACCAGCGAAAAACGTCGACGACACCCCGCGACGGTACGACACCAATCCATCGACCGCACGGCTCCGAATACCTCGATGTGGAACGCATACACCCCTACGAACGCTCCGTCGCAGTCATCGGCAGCGGCGTATCCGGTCTAGTCGCCGCGCACGCGCTGTCGGCACGCGACCGGGTCACCCTCTTCGAAGCCGACACCCGCATCGGTGGGCATGCCCACACCCATTACGTCGATCGGGGCGACGGCTACATCGTGGGCATCGATTCTGCCTTCCTGGTGCACAACGACCGCACCTACCCGACGCTGTGCCGGCTGTTCGATGATCTCGGCATCGCCACCCAGGAGACCGACATGTCGATGTCGGTGCGCGACGACGCCAGCGGGCTGGAGTACGCGGGGGCACGCGGCATCGGCGGGCTGTTCCCGTCGTGGTCCACGCTCACCCGGCCGAGGTACCTGCTGATGCTGGCCGAGATCAAGCGCTTCCACGCGGCGGCGACCCGGCTGCTGCAGACCGACGCCGACAACGACACGCTCGGCGCGTTCGTGGACCGGCACGGCTTCTCCCGCTACTTCGTCGACCATTTCATGACCCCGCTCGTCGCGGCGGTGTGGTCGTGCCCGCCGGGAGAGGCGCTACGCTACCCGGCGCGCTACCTGTTCGTGTTCCTCGAACACCACGGCATGCTCTCCGTATTCGGCTCGCCGGCGTGGCGCACGGTCGTCGGCGGATCCGCCAGCTACGTCGAGGCGATCCTGAACCGCATCGACGAGGTGCGCGCAGGCGTCCCGGTGACCTCGGTGCGACGAGTCGCCGACGGCGTTGCGGTAACCGCCGGTGCCACACGGATTTTCGACGCTGCCGTCGTCGCCGCCCATCCGGATCAGGCGCTGCTGATGCTGGCCGAACCCACGGCGACCGAGCGGGCCGTGCTTGGCGCCATCCCCTACTGCGCCAACCACGCCCAACTGCACACCGACGAATCGGTGCTGCCGCGCCGACCGCGGGCCAGAGCCTCGTGGAACTATCTCGTCACCCCGAACGACGACAGCGTGCTGGTCACCTACGACGTCACCCGCCTGATGCGCCTTGGCGGCCCGCGCCGCTTCCTCGTGACACTCGGCGGCCGCGACCACGTCGACCCGGCGACCGTGCTGGCCGAGATGACGTACAGCCACCCGATGTACACCCCGGAGTCGGTTGCCGCCCAACAACTTCTGCCGACACTGGACAGCGACCGGATAGCGTT
>JAVRPG010000633.1:0-3618 GCA_032162325.1 Mycobacterium sp.
TGTCGGCGCCGCCGTCGCGGAGCCGCTCGATGTGCGTGGCGAGGTAGTCTTCGAACTCGCGCAACGCCGCAATGGCGGTATGGAAGTCGTGCCAGGAGGGGGCCGTGGTGGTGAGCAGTTTGGTGACGGGATCGGCGAATGCGTCGAGGTAGGGTATCTCGTCGCGGGGAATGCCCAGCATCTCGGCGATGATTTCGATGGGGATTCGGGAAGCGTAGTTGGCGACTAAATCGCAATGGGTGTTGTCGTTGAGATCGTCGAGCAGGGTGGTGGCGACCTCCTGGATGCGGTGACGAAGTCCGTCGATCGCCCGCGGGGTAAATGCCCGCGACACCAGGCGTCGCAGCCGCTCATGCTCGGGTGGATCAGCGACGAGCAGCGACGGCGGTTCCAGACCATTCAGCACTCCCGGATCGGTTTTCGCGAGCATCCGCTGAACGACACGAAACGGTGACCGGTCCCGCGGTTTAACGGTCCGGAACCTGCCATCACGGAACACGTCACGGACAAGCTGCGCGTCAGCGGTGACCCACCCGTTACCGACCACCGCAGACATACGCCCCCGTTGGCGTATCTGCTCAACAAGGTGATACACGTTCTCGGGCTGGCTGCTATCGATCACCAGCTGGGCAAACGGATCACCCCGGCGAGCGAGCAGCTTCAGCGTCGCACGGGGCAGTCCATATCCCATCAGCCAATGCGACCGGGCCTTAATATCCACATTCATATTGTTCGCCCCTGCCTACCGACTACCGACCAGGCTAGCGGTGAACATCAGCCATACCCGCCAAACAGACGCGCCAGATCTCTAGCGGATCGCCCAGCGCCGGCCAGCCGCCCCAGGAAATAATCACCTTCGCCCAGCCCGTCCCGGTCCTCAACAAACCGTCACACCAGACCCCGGTTCAGATTGACATAGACACCCGTCCCGATGATCGCGGCGCTTGTGCGTAGCCGGCACCACGGAGCTTCGAGCAAACAAGATTCTGCCGGCGTCAACAGCACATGGTCACATTCGCGGAGCCGCGAAAATGGTCAGCGTAGTTTGCCTGATCCCGGATGACCAACGGGCACATTGGAAACCCAAACGCTTGCCTTTGCGGATTTTCGCGGCGCGACGGCCTTCAACGCTGCCGCTGCTGACGCGGCGGTGATCACCTCGCCGTTTCCAGCACAGTTCAGTTCGCCGAACTCATGCATCGAGATGCGCATTGACTTGACATCGAATGGCACTCGGCGTCCACCGGACGGGCACGACACTTTTGCCTGCTTCGGAGGGCCCGCCTGCTGCGCGACACTCGCCCGATGTTTCTTGTGCCGCTTAATCTCTTCCCGCAGCTCGGGCGTCAGCGCGCTCATCGAGGCACCTCAGCAATGTTCGTCGTCGATCTCGGCGAATTAGTCAGTCCAGCGGAGTCTTTACTCGGCTGTACGGTACTTGCCCCAACGTCGGTACGGTCCGATTTGTGATGTCCTTTCCTCGAGCACGGCCGATGGGTGCACTTCTACCGGATAACCGTGCTGGAGTGCAGCGACCGAAAGCGATGGCGTGACCACCACCGCGGTATCGCTCCCAGCGTCGGTGATCGCGATCGGATCGATGTAGCCCTCCGGCGACCAACGATGCAGAGCGCCGTTCCAGATCAGCCGGAAATCTTGTTTTCGTCGTGGAGAATCCCCCGATTGCCCATGATGGTTCCCCGGGCACTGGTCGTGATGATCTCTCCGCCTGGAGTGACCCGGTTCTGCAAAGCCATGGTGTGACGATAACGGCGATATCCGACATTAGGTTCGAAGGCAACTGGCTAGGGGCAGGATGCGAAACGCGCTCACCGAAGCAACCTCTTGCCTCAATGGGTTGCCACAGGATGTGCGATCCGCGCGAGAATCGTCAGACATCGTCGATGTCCCATTCGCGTTAGCCGCCGAGCGCGGCGCCACGCTCGATAACATCGTCGACGTCACACAAAGAAAGCACGCTGAACGTGGAGGGTTCGAAATGCGACTCCGGCTCGACGGAGCAGACCTAAGTCAGTGATCATTACCCCCACCGAAACTCCGCGCCTCGCCAACCGCGCCGAACGCCGCGTCTACCAGGCGCTGGTGGAACAACTGCAACCGAGCGACCTCGTCATCCCCGGCCAGCGCGTCACCGATCATCTCAAGGACCACGAGGTCGACTTCGTCGTCGCCATCGAGGCCGCCGGCATCGTCTGCCTCGAGGTGAAGGGCGGTGAGGTATGGCACGACGGCGCCGGCTGGTGCCAGCTCCGCGGCGGCAAGCACGTGCACATCGAACCAATCCGCCAGGCTCGCGAGGCCTGCTACGCCCTCCGCGACTACATCGAGACCGACCCGCGGTGGACACTCAAACGACCGCGCTGGGACCACGTCGTCGTCCTGCCGAACACCGAGCTGCCCGACGACTTTTCCCTGCCGGAATGCCCGCGCTGGAAGATCATCGACCGCAACGACCTGCCCAACCTCGTCGACAAGCTCCGATACGTGCTTATAAGACAAGAGCTCGACCGCCCGCTGCTCACCCAAGACGGCATCGCCCAACTTCAAACCGCGTTGAGCGGCAGGGGATTACCGCAACGCGACGTGGTCGCCCGAGCCCTCGCCAACGAAGATGCCGCCGACGCCCTGACCGAACACCAGTCCGTCATCCTCGACGCCATCCGCCTGCTCAACCGCGTCGAAGTGCGTGGCGGAGCCGGCAGCGGCAAGACCTTCCTGGCCATGGAGCAGGCCCGCCGACTCGCCCAGAGCGGCCAGCGCGTCGCCCTGGTCTGCTACTCGCATGGCTTGGCCTCCTACCTGGAGCGCATCACTGCCAACTGGCCGCGACGTCACCAACCGGGTTATGTCGGCGAGTTCCACGCCCTCGGCGTGCTCTGGGGAGCGCCCGAAGGTCCCGACGAGTCGCTGCGCACCGACGAGACCGTGCAGTTCTGGGAACACGACCTCCCGCTCCAGATGGCCGACCTCGCAGCGCAACTCGAGCCCGGGCACCGATTCGACTCGATCGTTGTTGACGAGGCGCAGGACTTCGCCGACGCCTGGTGGGATCCGCTACTCGCCGCGCTCAAAGACGACGAGACTGGCGGCTTGTACGTGTTCACCGACGAGGGCCAGCGCGTCTTCAATCGCCACGGCTCCCCGCCCGTGCCATTGGTCCCGCTGATCCTCGACCACAACGTGCGCAACACCCGCCAGATCGCCAACGCCTTTCAACCCCTCGTCGACCACCCGATGCGATTTCTCGGCGGCGAAGGGCCGGCGGTCACCTTCATCGCCTGCAGTCGCGACTTGGCGATGGACGTCGGCGACGACCAGATCGAAGCACTCATCGACGAAGGGTGGCGCCCCGAAGATCTCGCGCTGCTGACGACAGGCAGCCGCCATCCCGAGCAGACCGAACGTCAGGCTGCTGGCCATGCCGCGTACTGGGATACGTTCTGGGACACCGATCAGGTGTTCTACGGCCACGTGCTGGGCTTCAAAGGACTCGAGCGTCGCGCCGTTGTTCTGGTGGTCAACGAGACAAGTCAATTCGAACGATCCCGCGAACGTCTCTACGTAGGACTGTCACGCGCCCGCGACCAACTTGTCGTA
>JAVRPG010000634.1:0-4225 GCA_032162325.1 Mycobacterium sp.
ACTCGCGCTGGCTGCCCAGCGGTGCGGTGATCTCCCCCGACTTCACCTTCTTGTTGAAATCGTCGATGTGCCGGACCCGGGACGCCTGCATGTCCTGGTAGCGCTGTTCCATCTCCTCCACCAGCCAGGCCAGCGCCGCGGCCGCCTTCTTCGGCTGGGTGACGATCGGTGTGATCAGATGCGGAATGCCTTCGTACGGCGTGAGTTCCACCATCTTCGGGTCGATCAGGATCATCCTGACCTCCTCCGGGGTGGCCCGGGCCAACAGCGAGATCAGCATCGAGTTGATGAAGCTTGACTTGCCCGAGCCGGTGGAGCCCGCCACCAACAGGTGCGGCATCTTCGCGAGATTCCACGAGATGTACTCGCCCTCAATGTCCTTGCCCAGCGCGATCACCAGCGGGTGATGGTCGGCGCGGGTGGACGGATCGGTAAGCACGTCGGCCAGGCGCACCATCTCCCGGTCCACGTTCGGCACCTCGATGCCGACGGCGGATTTCCCGGGAATCGGCGCGAGCATTCGCACGCTTTCGGTGGCCACCGCGTAGGCGATGTTCTTTTGCAGCTGGGTGATTTTCTCGACCTTGACGCCAGGACCGAGCTCCACTTCGTAGCGGGTGACGGTCGGTCCTCGGGTGCAGCCGGTCACAGCCGCGTCGACCTTGAATTGCTGCAGCACCTCGGAAATCGCTTCGGCCATCCGGTCGTTGGCCGCGGTGCGCCGCTTCGGTGGATCGCCTGCTTTCAGTAGCTCCAGCGACGGCAGGATGTACGGGCCGTCGACCACCCGGTCCAGTGACAGCATCTCCTTTTTGGCCGGCTTCTTCTTGCGTGTGCGCGGCGATGCCTCAGGAACGGTCGGCGCCTCGTCGTCGATCGGGTAGTTGTCCATCGGGGTGCCGCTGGGCCACGCCTGTGCCTCGTCATCGCTGTACGCCGACGGATCGTCGTAGTAACCGTCGGAGAAGTCCTCGGGTTCCCCGGCGTAACCCTCTGGCTGGTCGTACTCCTCGTCGTAATCGTCACCGCGGAATGCACGCGCGGAGAACATCCGCTGCACGGTCGACGGCACCTCGCGAATCGTCGTGCCGGTCACGAGAAGAAGGCCGAACAGCGCGCCGATGAAGAGCAGCGGCGCGGCTATCCACTCGGTCAGCCCATCCGACAGCGGACCGCCGATGGCGAAGCCGAGAAATCCTGCGGCGTGGCGGCGTCCGGTCGGGTCCGGCGAACCCGCCCACAGATGCCACAGTCCGAGTGTGGGCAGGGTGATCATCGCCGTCCCGAGGATCAGCCGCGGCCGCGCTTCGGGGTCGGGTTCCGTGCGCATCAGCACCACGGCGACCCCGACGAGCACGATCGGAACGAGGACGACGGCCGAACCGACCAGCGTCCGTAGGAAGGTGTCGATCCACTGTCCGACGGGACGCGCGGCGTCGAACCAGGAGCTGGCGGCGATCACTACGGCGATGCCAAGGAGCGCCAGCGCGATGCCGTCACGACGGTGGCCGGGCTCGAGGTCGCGCGCCCGACCGACCGAGCGGGCTGTGGACCCGGCACCCTTGGCCACCATCAACCAGCCCGCGCGAACACCGCGCCCGACGGTCGCCCCCGCGGACGTGATGGCAGACGGGTTGCGGCGTCGAGGCGGCTTGCGGCGGGGCGCAGAGGCCCGCGACGGGCGGGATGAACCCCGCGAGCCGGCCTTTGACCTGGTCGAACGCGTGCCGGACCGGGCGGCGGTCTTACTAGCCATGGTGCCAAGCCTAGTCGCAATTGCCCCACATTCACCATCTGCCACACGGGTAACAGAAGCGTATCGATTCCGCTGACCTGGCTTAAGGTGCCGAAATGAGTGCACCCGAGCGCCCAACGGTCATGCCCACCTCCAGCAAGCTGCTCTGTGTTGTCTACGCCGCCATCGCAATCGCATCGCTGATCGCGACTTGGAGCCAAACGCCGCGTACTTCGACAACCCGGGCGGGTTCCTGGTCGATTTCCTCAACGACTCCAAGGTGACGCCCGCATCGCGGTCGCTCACCGTCGACATTCTGCTTTTCTTTCTCGCCGCCGCGATCCTGATGGTCGTCGAGGCCCGCAAGCACGGGGTCAGGTTCGTCTGGGCGTACATCTTGGGCGGCTTCGCAATCGCTATCAGCGTTTCCTTCCCGCTGTTCCTGATCGCCTGTGAGATGCGCATCGGCAGGACCGAAGAGACGCGGTTGGGCGCCGTCGACACCGTCCTTCTCGTCGTGTTCGCGCTCGTGGCGGCGGGGCTGACCCTCTGGGTGGACATGGGCCGACCGATGCCGAATCCTCTAGGTAGGTTAGGCAACCGTCCAGCACGAACTCAGCGAGGAGTCCATCGCCCATGCCCGTCACTGTCGTCGCAACCATGAAAGCCAAGCCCGAGTCGGTGGACGCGGTCCGAGATGCGTGCAAGCAGGCCATCGAGGCGGTGCACTCCGAACCCGGCTGCGATCTCTACTCGCTGCACGAGGCCGACGGAACCTTCGTTTTCGTCGAGCAGTGGGCCGACGCGGACGCACTGAAGACGCACAGCGCCGCGCCCGCGGTCGCCGCGCTCTTCGGAACTGTCGGCGAGCATCTCGAGGGCGCACCGGACATCAAGATGCTCACTCCCGTCGTCGCCGGCGACCCTGCCAAGGGCCAGCTGCGTCCCTAATGGGTGCACTCGACGGCAAGGTTGCGTTCATCACCGGCGCGGCCCGCGGTCAGGGCCGTGCGGAGGCGGTCCGGTTGGCGTCCGATGGCGCGAACATCATCGCGGTCGACATCTGTGACCAGATCGCGTCTGTTCCCTACCCGCTGGCCACTGCGGACGATCTGGCCGCGACGGTCAAGCTCGTTGAGGACACCGGCGCGCGAATTGTGGCTCAGCAGGCCGACGTTCGTGATCAGGCGTCGTTGGCCACCGCGTTGCGGGCTGGCCTCGACGAGTTCGGCCGGCTCGACATTGTCGTCGCCAACGCGGGCATCGCACCGATGGAAGGGGGCGCCGACGGCTGGCGAGACGTCATCGACGTCAACCTCACCGGCGTGCACCATACGGTCGAGGTCGCAAAGCGGGCGATGGTCAAGCAGGGCAACGGCGGGTCGATCGTGCTGATCAGTTCGGCCGCCGGCCTGATCGGCATCGGTAGCGCCGACCCGGGATCCATCGGCTACGCCGCTGCGAAGCACGGGGTGGTCGGGCTGATGCGGATTTACGCCAATCACCTTGCGCCGTATAATATTCGGGTCAACTCGATCCATCCGACTGGCGTGAACACGCCGATGATCAACAACGAGCACACCCGGCAATGGCTGGAGCGGCTCGTCGCCGAGTCCGAAACTCCCGTCGATTGGGGCAACGCGATGCCGGTGGACGCCGTCGAACCCGAGGACATCGCCGCTGCGGTGGCGTGGCTGGTCTCCGACGAGGCGCGTTACGTCACGGGCATCACGCTGCCGGTGGACGCGGGACTCGCGAACAAGCGCTGACCATCGCGCGAAACCCCGCCGCGCAGACCGCCTTCGGCCCGATGGTGCAGGCGGCCATCGAGCAGTACGAGCCACCGGAACGCCGCCTGGTCTCCGACGACCTCGCTCTGTCGATGTTGCCCGCCGGACAGCGGGCGATGGTTCGCGCGATGGCGTTGCCGCTGCTACGCCGGCTGACAATATCGGCAGGAGAGCGCGCGGTGCCCGGCTCGTGGGCACTCATTGCGTGCCGCAAACGCTATATCGATGACAAGCTGGACGAGGCCCTGCCGAACATCGCCTCCGTCGTCGTTCTCGGCGCGGGCATGGACACCAGGGCCTACCGCCTCGCGCGTCGATCCGACATCCCCGTCTTCGAGGTGGACCTCCCGGTCAACATCGCGCGCAAGAAGGCCGCCGTCCAGCGCGCACTCGGTGCGCAGCCCGCGTCGGTTCACTTGGTGCCGTTGGACTTTGAACGCGACGACCTGATCGGTGCACTCGCCGCGCGCGGCTACCGTCCCGACGCTCTCACTTTCTTCATCTGGGAAGGTGTGACGCAATATCTGACGGAGGACGCGGTTGGGGCCACGCTCCGCGCATTGCAGGCAACGTCTCCCGGCAGCCGTCTGGTGTTCACCTATGTCCGCAGGGACTTCATCGACGGGGTGAACATGTACGACGCCGCCATGTTGTACAAGCGTTTCAGGCAACGGCAGCAGGTGTGGCGCTTCGGGCTGGA
>JAVRPG010000635.1:0-6510 GCA_032162325.1 Mycobacterium sp.
ACGCCGGCGGCGCGGAGATCCTGGCCGTGGAAGAAGACAGCACCTGAGCTCTGGGCGCAGGACGCATTGCCGTTGTAGGCCGCTACGAGCACGCCCTTGGCGTTCGCCTGCCGAATGTCGGTACAGATGCCGTCGCCGGGCATCAGCGCGGCGATGGCATCGTAGCCGTCGACGACGGCGGCGTTGATCGCGGCACCGACGCTGTCGACGGTCACGTCGGGACCGGCGTTGATCCAGTCGACTGTCCCGCCGGCAGCTTCGATCTTGGGCTTGACCGCGTCATATCCGGTCTTCACTTGCGCGAAGAACGGGTTGTTCTCGATCGCGATGATCGCGATCTTGAGCGGCTTGGCGGGCTTCGTCGTGCTCAACGCCGGTCGCTCGCCCTGCGGCGGCGTTGTCGGCGGCGTCGACAGCGTGTTCAAAGACTGTTTCGTCCGGGTTTCCTGGGCACACCCGGCGAGCAAAGCTACCGAGGCAACGGCGGCCACCGCGAAGGTCATCGCACTTTTCACCGAGAACTCCTTGGTCGAGCGCCTCCAGGCCGGGATCGCCCGCAACTCGCCCCCCGGGTAGACGGCCAGCACGGCGCGGTGAGGCACCGATCTGTTTCATGGACGAGAGGTTGTCCCAGAATAGGTCCACACTGCGACGCTCGATTACGGCGGGGCGACCCTCTGTGTCGACCGCAAGGTCTGACTTCACCAGCGCCACCGAGCGCCTCGAGGCGCCCCAAGTCCATTAATTCAGGACATCTAGAAGCTTCGGGAGAAAGGGCGGGCATCTCTGCGGCCAGTCTGGTGGAGGCCTTGACCGTGACATGGCTCACAGTAGTATGACCAGTGGTCATCGACCCTAGGAGGACCCGATGCCAACGGTGACATGGGCTCGCGTCGATCCGATTCGTCGCGCAGCCGTGGTAGAAGCCGCAGAGGCCGAGTTCGGAGCGCACGGCTTCTCACGAGGCAGCCTGAACGTCATCGCTCGGCGCGCAGGAGTTGCGAAGGGAAGCCTGTTCCAATACTTCGCGGACAAGCGCGACCTCTACGCGTTCATCGCCGACATCGGTAGCCAGCGCGTGCGTTCGTACATGGAGGCCCGCATCCGCGAGCTCGACCCGAGCAGACCGTTCTTCGAATTTCTCACAGACCTTCTCGACACGTGGGTCTCGTACTTCGCCGATCATCCGCAGGAACGTTCGCTTCACGCCGCGGCGAGTTTCGAGGTCGACACGGACGCCCGCGTCAGTGTGCGAACCGTCATTCATCGTCACTACTTGGAAGTTCTGAGGCCGCTCGTGCGCGACGCGCACGCGCGTGGCGACCTGCGCGCGGATTCCGATACCGACGCGTTGTTGTCGCTGCTGTTGATGATCTTTCCGCATCTGGCGCTGGCGCCGTATGTGCGCGGTATGGATCCGGTCCTCGGGCTCGACGAGCCCACGCCGGAGCAGCCCGCACTGGCCGTGCGCAGGCTCGTCGCGGTCCTGGCTGCCGCATTCTCTTCCGTCCCAAACTCCCGCGCCGCCGTCCCGGCGGCGAAACAGTCACTGCCCCAGCACCATTGATCTGAGGAGGTCAAACTCATGACACGGACACGCTCACACTCGATCGGCGCTGGCGGCCTCAACTGGAACAGCTTGCCGTTGAAACTGTTCGCGGGTGGCAACGCGAAGTTCTGGGATCCGGCCGACATCGACTTCTCCCGAGACCGGGCCGACTGGGAGTCGCTATCGGATCTGGAACGTGACTGGGCCACTCGGCTTTGCGCCGAGTTCATCGCAGGCGAGGAAGCGGTCACCCAGGACATCCAGCCGTTCATGGCGGCGATGCGGGCAGAAGGGCGGCTCGGCGACGAGATGTATCTGACGCAGTTCGCGTACGAGGAGGCCAAACACACGCAGGTGTTCCGTCTGTGGCTCGACGCCGTCGGGCTCACCGACGACCTGCACGGCTACCTCGACGACCTTCCGTCCTACCGGAAGATGTTCTACGAGGAGCTCCCCGAATCACTCAATGCCCTGGCGACGGATCCCTCGCCGGCCGCTCAGGTTCGGGCGTCGGCGACGTACAACCACGTCATCGAAGGCATGATGGCCCTCACGGGATACTATGCGTGGCACAAGATTTGCGTGGACCGCGGCATTCTTCCCGGCATGCAGGAGCTGGTCCGGCGCATCGGTGACGACGAACGGCGCCACATGGCGTGGGGCACCTTCACGTGTCGTCGCCATGTCGCCGCCGACGAGGCCAATTGGACAGTGTTCGAAACACGTTTGAACGAGCTCATTCCGCTGGCCCTGCAAAACACCGTAGAGGCCTTCGCCCTGTACGACGAGATTCCCTTCGACCTGAATATGGACGAGTTCATGCAGTACGCCACCGACAAGGGAATGCGGCGACTCGGCACGATCAGTAGTGCGCGCGGCCGTCCGCTCGCGGACATCGACATCGACTACTCGCCGCTGCAGCTGGAGGACACGTTCGCCGTCGAGGACGAGAAGGCCTTGGCAGCCTCGGCTTAACCCCTTCGCGCAAAGGGCCGTTGAATCAGCGGCGAGTGTTTCTGCCATCCCACTGATGGCGTCCGAATTTTGACCGAGGCGTAAGGTCGGCTGGTTTATCGTGAGCCGGTGGAGGGCACGCCGTTTGGCCGCTACCAGCTCATCGAGTTGCTGGGTCGTGGCGGGATGGGCGAGGTGTGGCGCGCCCACGACACCACCATCGGCCGCACCGTCGCGCTGAAAATGCTGCTGCCACACTTCGCCCAACACAGCCAGCCCCAGTAACAAGCCGGTGTCGAGACTGCTCAGTTTCACCAGCCGCGCAAACTCGATCACTGCGACCACAGCCAGTGCGGCCCAGCACCGCGGTAGCGCCCTTGCCTATCCAGAACGGGATGCCGACGACCAGTGCGATCAGCACCCACGTCGTCCACTTCTGGATCAACTCCCGCCTGCGTGACACAAGCACCGCGATACCGGCGATCGCCAGGATCGACACCGTGACCCACATATAGAACACGGATCGGCCGTACAGGTGGATGTGCAGCGGACCCAGGTCGAGGTCGAGCGCCATCCGCCGATCGAGGTGAAGGAACCACAGGTACTGGTCGACGAACATCAGCGCGGCCAAGCCAGTTCGTGGTTCGGGCCCGCGAACCCCGGCCCACAGAAGCCGTTACGGCCCAGGAACGTGATCAAGCGACAGCGGGCGAACGGCGTCCCGTCCACATCAGCCTCCCGGCAACCTGCGATCCAGTACACGATCAGCCGTACTGACAGATCCAGAAGCCGAAAGCGGACCAGTCGCATCGGCGTTCGGCGAACCGCCACCCACGGTCGGTTCCACAAACGAGGCACCCGGCGGGATTGGCGCGCCGAATCTGGCTTGGCAGCGGGCGGCTAACGCTTCATGCTCGCTTTGGTCACGAACATTGGCCGGGAATGCTGGTACCGCGAAGGCGGTGGTTGGATCGGGCCAGCGGCCTGACCAGACGACGGCCCGGAGGTTGCGCTATGGGGTCGCTCGGACCGGCATATCTGATTTCTCTGCTCCTCGCGGTCGCCATCATTGCCGCGGCATGTGGATTCATCACATCAGCTGTCTCGCGGAGGAACAAGCGGCGCACACACCGGCTCTTCCTTCTGGGCTTCGTCTGTGGACTCATCGCGGGCCCGATCCTGCGCCGACGGCTTCGCGGCCTGAACGCACTCAGAGCCGTCGCCCGGTGCATTGATGCCCGTCTACCGAGTGCCGGGAAACGTTATGGCACTGATTATTTCGCCGCTCGCGCAATCACTTTTGTCGCGTCAAATGTTCGAACGGGACTGTGGCCGCCGCAGAGGCGCCGCCAGCTTCGGATGTAGCGCAGCGCGCTCAAGCCTGGATCGCGAGGAGAACCCAGCGAAAAATGTCCGCAGACACCGAAAAGATGTTGCTGTCATCGCGTTACTGATCAGAAGAACCGAAGCGCGGCTACGGCGGCTAAGCGCTGCGACGTACGCCGAGGCCAGCCTCGTTTCATCCGCAGCGCAGCGCGGTCCGTGATCGCGGTGTCCAAACCGCGCCGTCGCGTACCGACGTCATGCACGCCAAACACCTGGGGATGCATCGCCACGGCCCTGAACTTCTGCTCGGAGGCCGTCTCCGGCGCGTCATCGGAGGTCGCCGTCAGGAAGCGATCCGGCAGCGAGAGCTTGCAGATCGTGCGCACGGTGTACCAGAACTGGCGAACCAACGGACCCGTCGTGTAGGGCAGGTCGTATTCAGCCAGGATTGCCTGAACTCGCACCGAAATCTCGGGGTATCTGTTGCTCGGCAGATCGGGGAACAGGTGGTGCTCGATTTGGTAGCAGAGGTTTCCACTCATGAACCTCAGGATGGGGCCCGCGTTGAAGTTCGCGGTTCCCAGCATCTGCCGCAGATACCACTCCGGCTTCGTCTCGCTCTCCACGGCTGCGGGAGTGAATTTCTCAGCGCCGTCGGCGAAGTGCCCGCAGACGATCACGATGTACGCCCACCCGTTGCGGAAGCCGTTGGCGACGAGATTCGCCCAGAACGTCCGGAGAAATCGACGTCCGCTGAGCGCCGGAAAGAAGAGGTAATCCTTGCCGGCCTGCCGGAGCATTTTGCGGATCATGGCCCGCTTGAGCTCGGCCTTGGCCTCATCGGTCTGCTGATGCTCTTGCTCTGCGTACAGGTCGTGCAGCGCGATGCCCCACTCGAAGACCATGGACAGCAGGACCGCCCGCAACGGAGCCAACAGGTAGCTGGGCTTCCACTCCTGGTCGCGGCTGACGCGCAGAACGCCGTAACCGAGATCGTCGTCCATCCCGATCACATTGGTGAATACGTGGTGGCGGTAGTTGTGGGAGTAACGCCACTGCGACGACGGGCCCGCCATGTCCCACTCCCAGGTGTTGGAGTGGATCTCCGGGTCGTTCATCCAATCCCACTGACCATGGGTGATGTTGTGGCCGAGCTCCATGTTCTCGATGCACTTCGACGCCAGCAATGCCAGGGTGCCGACCGTCCATCCGGTCTTGCCTCTGCTGCCGAAAATTGTCAGCCGGGCGGCAACTTCGAGGCAACGCTGAAATCGTATGGCGCGCTTGATGTATGCGCGGTCCTTGGCACCGAGCGACGACTCGATGTCGCTACGGATCTCTTCCAGCGACAACGCGATCGCTTCGACGTCCGCGTCGGTCAGGTGGGCGTATTCAGTTACTTCTGCGATGGCAACGCAGATCACATCCCAACTCGGCGGTGGATGACGCGTCGTGCCAGAAAGCCGGGCGCTACAGGCTGAACGCGGGAGGAGACGGGGCCTGCGGAAGAGCCACGCAAAGACTCACTCCGTCCCTGGGCCACGGCGACCTCTTCACCGCGGACGACACAATGTATCCATAACGACACGTGGCCGCATAATCGGGACGCTCTGGCATCCCAAACTGATAGCTGCATCGGGACGCTTCGGCATCCAAACCGATACCCGCATCCAGAGCCCATCTCCAGGCGCTTTGATCGCCCCCGGGCGTGAAGCCAGCCGATGGCAACAAACAGGGCCGATCCCTACGCCCGATTTCATGGAGCTGCCGGGAATCGAACTCGGCGCAGAATGCCCTGTGAGCTGTGGAAACACTCAGTTCGACTACGTGAAATGACGCAAAACGACATGAAACGACCCGCGGAGTGGTCGACGGGTCCTTCAGGCCGGCCTCGTCGCCCGGACTACCAAACCCGCGACGGGTGCGCCGGCCTCGTTGCGGAGTTCCGCGGATTCGGCTTCGGCGGTCAGTCCTGACTGGGTGAGTACTCGCTTCACGTACGCGAGGCTGTGGCTGTAGCGACCGTGTAGTTCCAGCCGGTAGTCGATATTGTCGTCCCCTGCAGCATGTTCGAGCGTGAAAACGAGCAACCCGGAGGGTCGCAGTGCGCTGGCGGCGGCTTTGCAGAACTCGAGCAGGTCACCGAAATACACCAGGGTATCGGCCGAGACCATAACGTCGAAAGCCTCATGCCGGGCGCGCAGAAACTCGGTTACCTCGCACTGCTGTAGGTCGGTGTAGACGTTCTTTTCTCTGGCATGGGCGAGCATCCCGGCAGACAGGTCGACGCCGATGAGTCGCGCCGCGTACGGACGAAGCAGTGGCCCGCACAGCCCGGTCCCGCAGCCGATGTCGAGGATCTCCAACCGGCCATCGGCGGCGAGTCCGGTGTCGGCCAGTGTGGCTGCAACGATATCCGGCGCGCGGTATGACAGGCTCTGAAGCTTGGCCTCGAAGCTCGCGGCAAAGGCGTCGAAGGTCCTCTCCACGAACGCATTCGACGCGCGCAGCGGCACATCGCAGCCGGTGCTGGCCGCGAGCATGTGTTCGGCGATCGGATCACCGGGATCCTCCTCTAGCCATTCCTTGAGTATCTTCACGGCTTCGTCGACTTCGCCGATCATGCAGTGCGCCAATGCAAGTAACCGCCGGGCGTCAGGGTGTTTGGGACGCAACGTGAT
>JAVRPG010000636.1:0-5042 GCA_032162325.1 Mycobacterium sp.
GCCGACCGGGTTGTCATTGCCGAGGGGTCGTTTTTCGACAGTGTTCCTGGCGATGGTGACGCCTACGTCCTCAAGAACATCATTCACGACTGGCCCGACGAGAAGGCGCTGCAGATCCTGCGCAACGTTCGCGCGGCAGCCGGCCCCCGAACCACCGTGTTGCTGGTCGAATTCGTCATCCCCAACCACAACCGTGAGTTCCCGGGAAAATGGGTGGATCTGGAGATGATGCTGAATTTGGGGGCCCGTGAACGCACCGCGGCCGACTACCGAGACCTGCTCAGCCAAGCCGGATTCCGGATGACACGGGTAGTGCAAACCGCTTCACCCCTCAGCGTGGTGGAGGCCAGGGCCGCCTAACTACAACGAGCGCAACGCAAGAGAGTGATCCGTTGATTGACATGGGAAGGATGTCGCTCTGCTTTTCACCCGATCCGAAAACCCTGGAGGAGTAGTGAAAGGTACTGTTGTGACCGTTGATGATCCGCAATCGGCGACAGAGAACTCATACACCTTCGTGCTGGTCCACGGAGGTTGCCACGATGGGTCCCTCTGGCGGCCGGTTATCGAACGCCTAGAGCAGCTCGGCCACACGGCATACGGCCCGACTGTGGCAGGACATGGCAAAGGTGTTCCTAAGAACGTCACACATGCCGATGAGACCCAATCGATCGTGGACTTCGTCGTGGGCAAGGACCTCACAGACTTCATTCTGGTGGGCCACGGCTATGCAGGCACCATCATCAGCAAGGCGGTGGAGGTTATCCCGGAACGCGTTCGCCGCCTGGTCTTCTGGAGTGCCTACGTCCTCAATGACGGCGAGAGCGCGCTCGAAATGCTGCCAGACACTATTGAGATGCTCACGCAGATGGCGGCTGACTCAGCCGACAACACCTTCACCATCCCCTTCGAGATGTGGCGCGAGGTCTTCATCAATGATGGCGAACCCGATCTTGTGCAGCGTGCCTACGACCAGCTCTCCTCAGAGCCATTTGGGCCGTGGGCGGAGCCGTTGAAAATGGAGGAGTTCCATTCGCTTCAGATTCCACGCAGCTTCCTCGTCGGTACTGAAGACATGGTGGTGTCACCCGGCGATTTGGGCGCCCGCATGTCAAGCCGACTCGGGGAGTTCCGGTTGGTCCAGATGCCGGGGAGCCACGAGGCAAACTTTACGAATCCAATCGGCGTTGCTGACAAGTTCATCGAGGCCGGACGCGATTAGATGCGGGATGCGCACTGACGCACGACACTTGCTCAGTGGCGGATCTTGACGGCCTATTTGCCGGGTCTGACTCCCGATGAGCGTGACGCGGTGGCCATGCTTGATGCGCAGCGCCTCGAGGTGGAACGCACGCGGCTCAGCACAGCGGTTGCGGCGCAGATGACCACGCCGATCTATGGCGCGTTCGCCTGTTTGCGGCGGTGGGATCTCCTGGTTCGCGACATGGAAGACACCTGGTCGGGCTGTGACTACATGGTCTACGAGTATCTGAACGAGCTCGGCGTGCGTGGCGCGATCGAGGAATACGTCGCTGAGATGCCGACTTGGACGGCCGATTCCGGGAGGTGACCGACGAGCACGGCGGCGCCGAACTGGCCTACTACTGGAAGCCTCTGGCCGAGGGCCGCGAGACCCGACGGTGGTGGACCCGCACGCCGACAGTCCTTCCGCCAGGCTGGTGATCCGTGGCGTGGCTAAGCCACCATGAGAAAACCTCACCCGCCAGAGAAGTCACCGTCAATCCGCTACCCCACAGGCATCGCGGTGCGCTCGGTCACCTTCTCACCCTCGTGCAGGCCGATGCGGTCGTGCAGCCACACCAAGGGTTTCGGCGCCCACCAGTTCCATCTACCCAGCAGGTGCATGAAGGCGGGCAGCAGCACCATCCGCACCAGCGTGGCGTCGACCAGAACGGCCAGCGTCAGGCCGAGCCCGAACATCCGCATGAACTGCACGTGCGCGACGAGCAGGGCCGCGAACGAGATCGACATCACCAGCGCCGCGGCGGTGATCACCCGGCCGGTACGGGCCAGCCCCAGTGCGACGCTCTCGTCGCTGTCGCCAGGGGTCCGCCCCGACCTCAGCCAGTACTCGCGGATCCGGGATACCAGGAACACCTCATAGTCCATCGACAGGCCAAACGCGATGCAGAACAACAGCACTGGCGTGTTGGCGACCAAGGTTCCGGTGGACGTCGTGCCGAGCGCACCCAGGTGACCGTCCTGGAAGATCCACACCAGCGCACCGAACGCGGCGGTCAGCGACAGCACGTTGAGCACCAGCGCCTTGAGCGGCAGCACGACGCTGCCGGTCAGCAGGAATAGCAATCCGAACGTGATCACAGCGATCAGGCCCAGCACCGCGGGCAGCCGCGACGTGATGGCATCGACGCTGTCGCGGTTGGTCTGCGCGATGCCGGTCAGGTCGACCGGCCGGCCGTCCGGTCCCGGTACCGCATGTAGCCGGTCGAGTTGGGTCTGCGAGGTGTCGGAAAACAGCGGGGCCGTGCTGTCGACGGTGAGGAAGGCGCTGCCCTGCGACACCCCGGCGGGCGCCGAAGTTGGCCCGAGCCGGACGCCGCCGACGAACGTGCCCGTCGGTGCCGACACCGCCGAAACATCCGGGACGCCGGACAGTTGAGCGGCGTAGCGCTCCAGATCGACAGAAGTGAGGCCGTCGGCGTCGGGGATCACCACGGTGACCGCGGTATCCGAGTTGTCGGCGAAGTCGTCGCGCAACTGGTCGCCGAGCTGATGCGCCGACGCCGACGTCGGCAGCACCCGGTCATCGGGGAAGCCCCATTTCACGCCGATGAACGGTGCGCCGAGCATGAGCAGCAGCACGACAACGGCCAGGCCAAGCGGCAGCGCACGGCGCATGACGAATGTCGTTGACCGGTACCAGAACTGGGCCTCGATCGGACGACGTACGGGGTCGGGCCGGTGCAGCAGGCGCCGCGTCAATGGTCGGACATCCAGGGCGTTCAGCCGGTCACCAAGCAGCACAATGGCCGCCGGTGTGACGACCACCGCTGCCAGCGCGGCGAACGCCACCGTGGCGACACCGGCGTAGCCGAACGACTTCAGGACGTGCATCGGGAACAGGATCATCGCCGCCATCGACAACGCGACCGTCGTCGCCGAGAACAGCACCGTGCGCCCTGCCGTCGTCATCGTGCGGACCAGGGCGGTGTTCGGGTCGGCGTTGTCGGCAAGTTCGTCGCGATAGCGGCTGATGATCAGCAACGTGTAGTCAATCGCCAGGGCGAGGCCCATCGCGACGCTCACGTTGAGCGCGAAGATCGACACGTCGGTGCTGAACGTGATGAGACGCAGGACCGCCAGCGAGCCCACGATCGCCATCAGCCCAACAGCAACCGGGAGTGCGGCTGCCAGCAGGCCACCGAACACCCACACCAGGACGACGAAGCTCAGTGGAACGGCGATCGACTCCATCAGCAGCAGATCGCGCTGCAGCTGGGAGTTGATCTGCGCGTTCACCATGGCGAGCCCTCCCGACCGGACGACGACGCCAGTCGTCCCGACCGGATGATCGCGCGTCACCTCATCGGACAGTGCCTGGGCGGTTGCCTGCGCGACACTCTCCCCGCCACCGACGCCCGCGACGACCAGTGCGGTCTTGCCGTCCTTGCTGACCAGAAGTTTCGCCGCTGCGGGTGGCGCGGTCCACGCCGACGTCACCTCGGCGACGTTCGGCGATCGCTTCAGCTGATCGACGATGGCTAAACCCACCGCGCGGGCGGCCGGGCCGGTGGCATTGTCCGGAGCGGTGACGGAGATCAGCATCTGCATATCGCCCTGGTGGAACTTGTCGGTCAGCAGTTGCGCCGCCCTGGCCGACTCCGAGGTCGGGTCCTGGAATCCGCTCGAGGACAGACTCTTGGCGACCGGGACGCCGAAGATTCCCGCTGCGAGCATCACCAACACGGCCACCGCTATGACCCGTCGCGGCGCTGCGATCGCCAGCAATGCGATTCGTTGCAGCACGTCGCGTCCTTCCTGTATCCGCGGACACACGATCAGCGGCAACTTATTCACCGTCCGTCAACAATTACTACGAGATTCGGTCCCGCCTGGTTCACCGGCCGCCGTCGGCGTTGGGAGACCACGTCTGGGCCGGTCAACCAAATCTCCTCGGTACCAGTAGATTTCGGACCGATACTCGAGCTGCACTGTTGCGGTTGCAGTCTGTGACGTTGGCCACTCCCGGTCTACAGAAGGTCTACAGGAGGCCCGATTCGTGTTGGGCCCGGAGGGCTAAATCCGGCATCTGATGCAATACGTCGACCGGAAGACGCAGATCGTACGGCTGCACAACGTGATAACGAATACAGCGACTATTACTGAGAACCCCGCTGTATTTGATTCCGTCCTATTCACCCCGCGGTGGGGGAGATCCGTCCACAGCGGACGGTGAGGAAAGGGGAGTATTCACTCCTTCCACTTTCAACATATAGCGCACCGGGGGGCTTGCGGCAAGACCCGGGTCGTGCCGCAGAATCGCTGGCCGAAGGCAGAACCTGCGAAAATGGGGGTCGCGAAATGCGTGTGTTGTTGTCGACGTGGGGGTCGCGCGGGGACGTCGAACCGATGTTGGGATTCGCGGTGGCGTTGCGGGCACTCGGCGCGGACGTGCGGATGTGCGCGCCGCCGGACTTCTCTGAGCAGGTGGCCCGTATCGACGTGCCGATGGTTGCGGCCGGCCAGTCGGTGCGCGCGTTGGTCCACGGCGCGAAACCGTCGTCGGCTGCGGACGCGCCCCGGGTGGCGGCCGAGCTGGTGGCCAGTCAGTTCGACACCGTGGCCACAGCCGCGCAGGGATGCGACGCATTGGTGGCAACCGGCCTGATGCCCGCCGGCCACCGGTCGATAGCCGAGATACTCGGCATCCACTACGTGTGCGTCACGTTCACTCCGCGCGTGCTGCCGTCGCCGCATCACTCGCCGCTGCCGCGGCCGGGCCGGGCGTTCCCACCGGGCGAGACCGACAACCGGGTGCTGTGGGACGTGGACGCCGAGCG
>JAVRPG010000637.1:0-2601 GCA_032162325.1 Mycobacterium sp.
CCTCAACGGTTACACGCGGAGGCATCACATGGCTTGAATCGCAACGCTTTTACCCTCGTCCACCCGAGCGCCAGCATGCGGTGGGACCCGCCGCCGGCGTCAAGGTCGTTCGTCCTCGCTGCGCTGCAGGCGCTCCACCTTGACCCTCCACCGGGCCCACCGCCCACCAAGCCCGGGCAACGACGAGGGCCAACACCAGAAACGACATCGGACTCCCACCTTTACGGGGGTCCCCAACACAGATAAGGGAGCACATCATGATCAAGAAGTTCACCCTCAGCACACTGGCCGCTGCCGCGACTGTGCCGGCATTGCTGTTCGCCGGCGCGGGAACAGCTCAAGCAGCCACCGCCTGGGCATGGCCCGACAGTGACCCGCTCGGGGTCACGATGCATGTCCAATCAACGGGGGCTTGGGGCTGGTGTGAATACGCCGCCGTGCCCGTCGGCGGGGGTCTCAAGCCTCTACCGGCGTACAAGGTCCCGTTCCATTTGGTCAATGGCCAAGAGAGCACACTGTGGTTCCCTGGCATCCCGACAGGCACGACGTGGAATGTCACGATCACGTGCGAACACGGCGGCCTGAACAACTCGCAGGTGCTCTACTGAGCCGGTCGCGCAGCGGTCAACCGACCAGCGCACGGCGCAGCAGATGTATCGCGACGGTCGTCGACCGCTCGCGAATATCGGACCGATCGCCGGGTAACCGGATGGTGCGGGTGAACGTTTCGCCGTCGGCGAGTTTCACGGTGAAGCACACCGTGCCGACCGGCTTGTCATCCGTGCCGCCTCCGGGCCCGGCGATTCCGGTGATCGCGATCGCGGTGTCGGCCCCGAAGCGGTTCAGCGCGCCGTCGGCCATCGCCTCTGCGACAGGTTCCGACACCGCCCCGTGCGCGGCGAGCAGGTCAGGTTCGACGCCGAGCAGCTCGGTCTTCGCCTCATTCGCATAGGCGACGACACCGCCGGCGACGTAGGCCGACGAACCCGGCCGTTCCGTCAGCCGGGCCGCCAGCAGCCCGCCGGTGCAGGATTCGGCCGTCGCGATCCGGCGGCCGGCAAGCAGCTGCGCGATCTGGTCGTCGACGAGTGAGCCGTCTTCGGAGAAGATCTGGTGTCCGTGGCGCTCGCGAAGCAGCTCCATGAGCTTGGCGTAGATGCCTGCGGCGTCGGGTTCGTATCGGGTAACCATCTCGACCTCACCACGGCGCAGACAGGTGGTGATCTCGAGCCGGTCGAAGCCGTCGATGCTCTGCTCGGCGTCACGCAGGCTGTCGGCCAGACCCGACTCGGGCAGCCCGAAGATCCGCACCATGTCCTGGCGGTAGGTGGTCCGGCCGGCGACCGCCTGTTGCACGGCATCGGTTTCCACGGCGACTGGCCACATCGGCTGCAGCTCTCGTGGCGGGCCGGGCAGCACGACGATCGTCGGCTTACCGGCTACGACGACACCAGGAGCGGTGCCGACGGGGTTGATCACGTGCGCCCCGGTCGGGATCATCGCCTGCTTGCGGTTGGCCGCGCGCACGGCGTCGAAGTCGACGTTGTCGAAGCGACCCATCAGACGTTTGAGAATCGCGGCGATGCGGTCCTCGAGGGCTGTGTCCAGCACCAGCTCGAGGCCGGCGAACTGCGCCACGGTCGCCACCGTCATGTCGTCGGCCGTCGGGCCGAGGCCGCCGCTGGTCACGATCAGGTCCACACCCTCGCCGGCGAGGAACCGCAGCTGCGCCTCGATATCGCCGGGTCGGTCACCGCAGATGGTGATGTGGGCCAGTTCGACGCCAAGTTCCAGCAGCCGGTCGGCGATCCACGGGCCGTTGCGGTCCTGGACCCGTCCCGTCAGCACCTCGGTCCCCGTGACAACGATGCCGGCGCGTGCGCTCACGTCTGACGACATTACGGCAGGGCGGTAATGTCATTCTCCATGACGGCGCCGAAGTCCCTCCGAGAGCTGTTCGATCAGCTCGGCCTGCAGGAGGTCCCGTCGACGGACGGCACCGTGACCATGGAGATGCCCGTCGATGAGCGAACGGTCAACACCGCCGGTGGGCTTCAGGGCGGCCTGATCGCGACCATGGCGGACGTGACGGCCGGCCAACTCGCCTCGCGCAGCACCTCATTCGGCATGGGCATCGCAACCACCGACCTGTTCATCCGCTATCTGCGTCCCATCAAGGTCGGACCGGCGCGTGCGGTCGCGCGGATCCTGCGCACGGGCAAGCGGTCCGTGGTGGTGCAGGTGGACATCTATCGGGGCAACGACGACGAGGTGAGTGCCACGGCGACGGTCAACTTCGCTGCGGTGGACTGACCGAAACCACGACGGGCGGGGTGTTGTAGCCCGTCACTCTCACCCACTTGGCGGCCACACCGGACCACGGTTGTCCCTGAAGTTCGACCGTCTCGCCAGGGAACACCGTCACGTAGTTGTCGCTGTATTCGATCGGCAGGATCTCGTCGCCGTCGGGCGTGGAGGTGAGTTCGGCCCGCTCGAAGAAACCCACCTGTTGAGAGGGATTGTGCAGGCGGATGGTGACGCGATTGTCGCCTGGGTTGGGCGTTCTGAACGCGGTTACGTCCAGCGGCACTTGTGCCATGT
>JAVRPG010000638.1:0-8227 GCA_032162325.1 Mycobacterium sp.
CGGTGTGAACGTGGCGTGCCGCAACGGCGGCGAACCGTCGGAATTGCGCTCGGACCTCGTCGTCGACGCGACAGGGCGTGGTACACGTACGCCGGCAACGCTGGAACGATTCGGCTACCCGCGGCCCGCCGAGGACCAGGTAGCGGTGAATTTGAAATATTCGAGTCAGCTGATCCGGCTGCCACCGGACGCACTGAAGGAGATCGGCTTCATCGTCTCGCCCGTCCCGGGAAGGCCGAAAGGCTTCGCCTTGGCCCGATTGGAGCACGACAGCTGGATGGTCACGGTATTCGGCATGGCGGGAAATGATCCCCCCGACAGCTTCGCTCGAATGTGTGATTTCGCTAAGCCGTTCGCGCCAGCACACGCGATGGCTGCGCTTCGTTCCGGGACACCCCTCGGGGGCCCAGCACAGCATCGCTTCCCGTCGAGCCGGTGGTATCGATACGACCGGGCGAAGCGGCTGCCGGAGGGACTACTCGCGGTCGGCGATGCCGTCTGCAGCTTCAATCCCATTTATGCGCAGGGGATGACCGTGGCCGCGCTGGAAGCGTTGGTGCTGCGCGACTGTTTGTCGCGAGGGACAGCCGATCTGCCGCGCCGGTTCTTCCGGGCGAGCGCCAAGCCGATCCGTCAGGCGTGGCAACAGGCAGCCGGTGGTGACCTGTCCTTGCCCGAGATCGACGGCTTGCCGCCGCTTTCGACGAGGTTGCTCAACCCCTACTTGGACCGGATTCTGACTGCGGCGGAGTACGACATATCCGTGTTCGAGCAATTCATCCGGGTCGCTTGGCTGGTGGACCCCCCGGCCCGGCTTCTGCGTCCCGCCATGATTGCGCGGGCGATCACGGCCAAGCGGCGCAGACCGATCCTCGTCACCCCGGCGGCGCCGATCTCTGGGCCCGCTGCAGGCTAGCGATATTCGACGGTCACCGGCGCGTGGTCCGACCAGCGCAGCGCGTAGGCCGCGGCCCGTTCGACCCGTGCGGCGCTCGCCCGCGCCGCCAGCCCGGGCGTCGCGAGTTGGTAGTCGATGCGCCAACCCGCGTCGTTGTCAAACGCCCGGCCCCGCCACGACCACCACGAATACGGACCGGGCACATCCGGGTGTAGCACCCGAACCACGTCGACCCAGCCCGACGAGAGCAGGTCGGAAAGCCACTGCCGCTCGGCGGGCAGAAACCCCGACCTCTTGACGTTGCCCTTCCAGTTCTTGATGTCGTTCTCGGTGTGCGCGATATTCCAGTCCCCGCAGACGACGGCGTCGCGGTCGGTCAGCGTCGCCATCCGGTGTGCCAGCGCAGCCATGAACCGCTCCTTCTCCCGCTGACGGTCGGTGTCGGCCTCGCCGGTCTGGATGTAGACGCTCGCGACGGTCAGCCCGTCGATGTCGACCTCCACGTAGCGGCCGTGAAGCGCGAACTCGTCGGCACCCAGATCTCGCACCGACTTGATCGGATGCCGGCTCAGCACCGCAACACCGTTGCGGCCCTTGAGATCCCCGCCCGCCGATGCCAGATGCCAGCCGTTGGAAAGGGCGGGCGCCAACGCGCAGGCCAGCTTGTCGTCGTCGGCCCGCGTCTCCTGCAGGCACACCACATCGGCCGTCGTCGCTTCCAGCCACGGCAGCAGTCCCAGGTTCTCCGACGATCGCTGCTTGATCGCGGCGCGGATGCCGTTGACGTTCACGGTGGACACGATCACGGGGACAGACCGTAGCCGACTCGCTTGCGGTACCGCCGGTATCACCTTTAGGGTCGGGCAGCATGACCGAGCGCGCACCGATTCGCCTGGGTTCCGGCGAGCCGATGGTTTTGCTGCATCCGTTCATGATGTCGCAGAACGTGTGGAAAGACGTTGCACCGTTGATTGCTGAGACCGGCCGCTACGAGGTCTTCGCGCCGACCATGCCTGGCCACAACGGGGGCGCCAAGGGATCGTTCTTCCTGGGCTCGGGGACGCTGGCCGACGACGTCGAACGCCGGATGGACGAGCTGGGCTGGGACACCGCACACATCGTCGGCAACTCGCTCGGCGGCTGGGTGGCCTTCGAGCTGGAGCGCCGCGGCCGGGCCCGCACGCTGACCGGGATCGCACCGGCAGGCGGCTGGAGCCGATACACGCCGGTGAAGTTCGAGATCGTGGGCAAGTTCCTGGTGGGCATCCCGCTGTGGCTGCTGACGCTGGCGCTCGGCCCCCGTGTGCTGGGGTTGCCGCTCAGCCGCAAGCTGGCGTACCTGCCCGTCAGCGGCACCGCCGAAGGCCTCAGCGACGCCGACTTGGCCGACATCATCGACGACGTCTCACACTGCCCCGCCTACTACCAGCTGCTGGTGAAGTCGTTGATGCTGCCCGGCCTGCAGGAGCTCGCCGAAGGCAGCTCACCGACGCACCTGGTCGTCTGCGAGAAGGACCGCGTGCTGCCGCATCCGCGGTTCACCCGCCACTTCACCACGCACCTACCGAAGGACACGCAGATCACGCATCTCGACGGCGTCGGGCACATTCCGATGTTCGAGGCGCCGCGCCGAGTCGCCGACCTGATCGTCGGCTTCGCCGACCGCTATGCGACGCCGCCGCCGCACAAGGCCATCGGTTAGGCGAGTTCCTTCTTCAGGTTGTCGGCGATCGAGGCGAGGAACTCCTCGGTGGTCTGCCAACCCTGCTCGGGCCCGATCAGCAGCGCCAGGTCCTTGGTCATCTGGCCGCCCTCGACGGTGCCGATGACGACCTCCTCCAGCGTGTCGGCGAACTTGATCACCTCGGGTGTGTTGTCCAGCTTGCCGCGGTGCTCGAGGCCCCGGGTCCACGCGAAGATCGACGCGATCGGGTTGGTCGACGTGGGCTTGCCCTGCTGGTGCTGGCGATAGTGCCGGGTGACGGTGCCGTGCGCGGCCTCGGCCTCGACGGTCTTGCCGTCCGGCGTGAGCAACACCGACGTCATCAGACCCAGTGAGCCGAAACCCTGTGCGACGGTGTCGGACTGGACGTCACCATCGTAGTTCTTACACGCCCAGACGTAGCCGCCCTCCCACTTCAGGCTGGCCGCGACCATGTCATCGATCAGCCGGTGCTCGTAGGTGAGCCCCTTGGCGTCGAACTGCTCCTTGTACTCCTCGTCGAAGATGCGCTGGAACTCGTCCTTGAACATCCCGTCGTAGCCCTTGAGGATCGTGTTCTTCGTCGACAGGTACACCGGATAGTTCTGCTGCAACCCGTAATTCAACGAGGAGCGCGCAAAGTCCTGGATGGACTTCTTGAAGTTGTACATCCCCATCACGACGCCGCCGCCCTCGGGAATCTGGACGACGTCGTGCACGATCGGTTCGCTGCCGTCCTCCGGCGTGAAGGTGACGGTGAAGGTGCCGGGGCGGTCGACCTTGAAGTTGTCGGCGCGGTACTGGTCACCGAACGCGTGGCGGCCGATAATGATCGGCTTGGTCCAGCCCGGAACCAGTCGCGGGACGTTCTTGATGACGATCGGCGCACGGAAGATGGTGCCGCCCAAGATATTTCGGATCGTACCGTTCGGCGAAAGCCACATCTTCTTGAGGTTGAACTCCTTGACGCGGGCCTCGTCGGGAGTGATCGTCGCGCACTTGACGCCGACGCCGTGACGCCTGATGGCTTCGGCGGATTCGATGGTGACCTGGTCGTCCGTCTCATCGCGGTGCTCGATGCCGAGGTCGTAGTAGTCCAAGTTCACGTCGAGGTGGGGCAGGATGAGCTGCTCCTTGATCATCTTCCAGATGATTCGAGTCATCTCATCGCCGTCGAGTTCTACGACGGTGCCTTCGACCTTGACCTTGGACATGGGAGTCCGGTTCCTCCTACGCATGGCGGACGCCTTGTGGGCACCCGTGCTGACAACTTCAGTGAATGTGTCTCGGGCCACATTACAAGGACTGGATGGCGCGCAAATCGCCACGTTTCATTACTGGTCAGTAGCCCTTTTGCATCGCAGCGCGGGGCCACACGCCCGCCATGGTTCGACAGCAAAACGCGATCGGCGTCAGCCCTGCGCGCCCTCCAGCGCCGCATTGAACGTCTTGCTCGGCCGCATCACCGCTGTGGTCTTTGCCCTGTCCGGGTAGTAATAGCCCCCGATGTCCACTGGGGTGCCCTGCACCTCGGCGAGTTCGGCCACAATGGCATCTTCCTTCTCGGCCAGCGACTTGGCCAGTGCGGCAAAGTGATCTGCCAGCTCCTGATCCTCGGTCTGCGCGGCGAGTTCCTGCGCCCAATACAGAGCCAGGTAGAACTGGCTGCCACGGTTGTCGAGATCACCGGTCTTGCGTGACGGACCCTTGTCGTTTTCCAGCAGCGTGCCGATGGCCGCATCGAGCGTCGTGGCCAACAGCGTGGCCCGCTTGTTGCCGGTCTTGTTGCCCAGGTCTTCGAAACTGGCGCCCAACGCGAGGAACTCGCCGAGCGAATCCCAGCGCAGGTGATTCTCCTCCACCAGCTGCTTGACGTGTTTCGGTGCCGACCCACCAGCACCCGTTTCATACATGCCTCCGCCGGCCATCAGCGGCACGATCGACAACATCTTGGCGCTCGTGCCGAGCTCCAGGATCGGGAACAGGTCGGTGAGGTAGTCGCGCAGGATGTTGCCGGTCGCGGCGATGGTGTCCTGCCCGCGCATCGCGCGCTCGATCGTGTGCCGCATGGCGCGCACCTGCGACATGATCTGGATGTCGAGGCCCTCGGTGTCGTGATCCTTGAGGTACGTCTCGACCCTCTTCCTCAGCTCGTTCTCGTGCGGACGTTCGACGTCCAGCCAGAACACCACCGGCATGCCGGAGTTGCGCGTCCGGGTGACGGCCAGTTTGACCCAATCCTGGATCGGTGCGTCCTTGGTGACGGGCATGCGCCAGATATCGCCCGCTTCCACGTTCTGCGTCAGCAGCACTTCGCCGGTGGCGATATCCACGATGTTGGCGACGCCGTCTTCAGGGATCTCGAAGGTCTTGTCGTGTGAGCCGTACTCTTCGGCCGCCTGCGCCATGAGGCCGACGTTGGGTACGGTGCCCATGGTCGCCGGATCGAAGGCGCCGTTCGTCTTACAGAAGTTGATGATTTCCTGGTATATCCGGGAGAAGGTGGACTCCGGGTTCACGGCCTTGACGTCCTTGGTCCGCCCGTCGGCGCCGTACATCTTGCCGCCAAGCCGGATCATCGCGGGCATCGAGGCGTCGACGATCACGTCGCTAGGCGAGTGAAAGTTGGTGATACCCCTGGCCGAATCCACCATGGCCAATTCGGGTCGGTGCTCGTGGACGTCGTGGATGTCGCGGATGATCTGTTCGCGTTGGAATGACGGCAGCGATTCGATCTTGTTGTACAGATCGACCATCCCGTTGTTCACGTTGACGCCGAGTTCATCGAACAGCTCCTGGTGCTTGGCGAAGGCGTCCTTGTAGAACACCTTCACGCAGTGGCCGAACACGATGGGATGGCTGACCTTCATCATCGTCGCCTTGACGTGCAGGGAGAACATCACGCCCGTCTTGTAGGCGTCCTCGATCTGCTCCTCGTAGAAGTCGCACAGCGCTTTCTTGCTCATGAACATGCTCTCGATGACGTCGCCTTTCCCCAGCGACGTCTCGGGCTTGAGCACCAGCGTCTCGCCGCTCTTGGTCGCCAGCTCCATCCTCACGTCACGCGCGCGGTCAAGCGTCATCGACTTCTCCCCGTGGTAGAAGTCGCCGTGCTTCATGGTCGCCACATGGGTGCGCGAGGCTTGGGACCACTCGCCCATGCTGTGCGGGTGCCTTCTTGCGTACTCCTTGACCGCTTTGGGTGCGCGCCGGTCCGAGTTTCCTTCGCGCAGAACCGGGTTCACCGCGCTACCCAGGACTTTGGCGTATCGCTCCTTGACGGCCTTTTCCTCGTCGGTCTTCGGATGTGCCGGATAATCCGGAATCGCGTAGCCCTTGTCTTGCAGTTCTTTAACGGCGTCGGTGAGCTGCGGCACCGAAGCGCTGATGTTGGGCAGCTTGATGATGTTGGTCTCCGGGACCTGCGTCAGCCGGCCAAGCTCGGCCAGGTTGTCCGGCACACGCTGCTCTTCGGTCAGGTGATCGGAGAACTCGGCAAGGATGCGTGCCGCCACAGAAATGTCACTGGATGCGACGTTGATCCCCGCGGGTTCGGTAAAGGTCCGAATGATCGGCAGAAAGGCGTAGGTCGCAAGCAGCGGCGCCTCGTCGGTCAGCGTGTAGATGATGGTCGGCTGCTCGGCACTCATGTGGTGTTCTCCCGGCGTCGGTCTCGGTCAGATTCGAAAGGCTCCGCGCGATCACCGCGGCTATCAGTATCGCGTCCGATACGACGCTACGCGTGACGGGCGAGGGGTCAGCTTTCTGTACTGACCAATAGCTTTTGGTCCGCGATAGATAGGGGCATTTTCCCATGCCGCCAGGTCCGGTGGCGCCGCCACGATCGGAGACCGACCGAGAAGAAAACACGCCGCTGGCACCCACTCAGCGGCATGAGATACGCTTCTCATCGGTCATGAGTGCCAGCGTCAAGCCCCGGCTTGCTGGCCGGCAACCCTCCAACCGCGGTGGGGTGCCCCGGGTGATGACCAGGTTGAGTAGCCCCAACCGGCTACCGGCAAGCGCGGGTCCGTTGTGACGGGCCCCCAGAGAAGACAGGTGGAGGTCCGGCGTGCGCAGTTGTTACTGAGTGCGTCGACCCCAGCCCAACCGGCCCCATCACATCAGGAGAACACCCCATGAGCAGCGACAACACCCCCGACGACCCCACCGCACGCTGGTCGTTCGAGACCAAGCAGGTGCACGCGGGCCAGACGCCGGACATCGCCACCAACGCGCGGGCCCTGCCGATCTACCAGACCACGTCCTACACGTTCAACAGCACCGAGCACGCCGCCGCGCTATTCGGCCTTGCCGAGCCAGGCAACATCTACACCCGGATCATGAATCCCACCCAGGACGTCGTCGAGCAGCGCATCGCCGCGCTGGAAGGCGGTGTCGCGGCACTGTTCCTGGCGTCCGGTCAGGCCGCCGAGCACTTCGCGATCCTCAACCTCGCCAACGCAGGCGACCACATCGTGTCCAGCCCGAGGCTCTACGGCGGCACCTACAACCTGTTCCACTACACGCTGCCCAAGATCGGCATCGAGGTCAGCTTCGTGGAGAGCCCCGACGACCTCGACTCCTGGCGTGCCGCCGTGCGGCCGAACACCAAGGCCTTCTTCGCCGAGACCATCTCCAATCCGCAGAACGACATCCTGGACATCCCGAACGTCGCCGCGATCGCGCATGAGGCCGGCGTGCCGTTGATCGTCGACAACACCGTCGCCACCCCGTACCTGATCCAGCCGCTGGCCCACGGCGCGGACATCGTTGTGCACTCGGCGACGAAGTACCTCGGCGGGCACGGCGCCGCGATCGCAGGCGTGATCGTCGACGGCGGCACCTTCGACTGGACGAACGGCAAGTTCCCCGGTTTCACCACACCGGACCCGAGCTACCACGGTGTGGTGTTCGCCGAGTTGGGCCCGCCTGCGTTTGCGTTGAAGGCGCGCGTGCAACTGCTGCGTGACCTGGGATCGGCCGCGTCTCCGTTCAACGCCTTCCTGGTCGCGCAGGGACTAGAAACGCTGAGCCTGCGCGTTGAGCGACATGTGGCCAACGCGCAGAAGGTGGCCGAGTACCTGGCCGGGCATCCGGGCGTGACCTCGGTGAACTACGCGGGACTGCCCACCTCCCCGTGGTACGAGCTGGGAAAGAAGCTGGCGCCCAAGGGAACCGGTGCGGTCCTCGCGTTCGAGTTGGCCGGCGGAATCGAGGCAGGCAAGGCGTTCGTCAATGCGCTCACGCTGCACAGTCACGTCGCGAACATCGGCGACGTCCGCTCGCTGGTGATTCACCCGGCCTCGACCACCCATGCCCAGCTCAGTCCCGAGGAGCAGCTCGCCACCGGGGTCACTCCGGGCCTGGTGCGACTCGCGGTCGGGATCGAGGGCATCGACGACATCCTCGCCGACCTGGAGCAGGGCTTCGCGGCCGCGCGCACACACGGTGCATCGGCGCAGAGCGCCGATCCGCAAGCCGTGGCGGCTTTTTAAGGACATCTGAGGTGACCATTTCTGAAGTGCCGACCGACACGCTGCCCGCCGAAGGCGAGGTCGGCGTGGTGGACATCGGCCCATTCACGCTGGAGAACGGCGCCGTCATCGACGACGTCTCGATCGCCG
>JAVRPG010000639.1:0-3181 GCA_032162325.1 Mycobacterium sp.
TGGGGTAGCACCCGAAAAGGAAAAAGTTAAAAAACTAGAATGGCTGAGGCTTGAACTTCAATATGTCGTGAGAACGCCCCCAACCGAACCACAGCGGCACATCAGATGGCCCCGAGAACACCGGAGCGGCCGGCGCTGGCACAACGGGCGCCGCAGCGGCGGGCGCGACCGACGTCAGACTCGCGGCGACTGCGATGGCCCCTGCCGCAGTGCCGACCTTAAGCTTCGTACCAATACTGGTCATGATGCCCACCCCGTCTTCTCTGCGTCCTTTGCTAGGACGATCCTTTGCTAGGGTGGCAGACTTTTGTCCGGCCGTCAACGGAATCGGCAAAGTCGGGTAGTGATCCGCTAGTGAACGCCGTTTCCGGGTCAGGGTGGATGAACCGCGACGCGGTCGGCATCTGCCAGTCGTCCTTCCAGATCGCGGAAACCGCAGACGGAACGGGTCTGCGCACGTATCTTAGTAGGTTTCGTCGAAGAACACGGTCATCAGGAAGTAAGGCGACCAGGCGGCGGGCAGCAACCGTCGGCGCCGTTTGATATCGGAAGTTCAGCGAGTGAAGTGCCCCAGGCTGCTCCTATTGATCTGTCCCGTGTTGGAGGTTCACTGGTGTGAGAGTTGAGGACACACTTGTGCAGATCCGGTGTCGGTTCCAAGGGGGAGCGGTTTGACTCGCGACGCGACGACGTCGTCGGAGCACACCAGCAGTACCGCGTGACCGCGGCCCATCGTCGCGACCAGTTCAGGGCCTGCCTGCCGAGTCGATTGTCGCCCTGAGCTGCTAAAGCGTCCCACCATCAAGCCGATCAGCGCTCGTAGCCGACGCCGGCGTCGCTGATCGCTACGCTTCCAGCCATGGACCGCGAGACGTCACGGCACCGGCTGGACGCGGCGGCATTACGCCAGGAGGTCGCGGGCCCCGGCGGGCCGTGGCGCTACCTCGAGGTGGTGGACGAAACCGGGTCGACCAATGCCGACCTGATCGCCCGGGCCGCCGCGGGAGACGACATCGCAGGCGCGGTGTTGATCGCCGAACATCAGACCGCAGGGCGCGGACGCAGCGGGCGGACGTGGGTGGACGCGCCGCGGGCGATGATTGCGATGTCGGTCGGCATTTCGGCTGCCGGTGTAATGCCGCAAGCATGGGGCTGGGTACCCCTCGCGGCGGGCGTTGCGGTGGTCGATGCGATATCAGCGACGACAGGCATCCAGGCCCGGCTGAAGTGGCCCAACGACGTGCTCGTCGACGAGCATAAGTTGGCAGGCATCCTCGCCGAGGTCGCTTCCCCTCAACCGTTCATCGTCGTGGGTATCGGACTTAACGTGACGCTGCGGCCGGATGAGATCTCTGAACCCGGAGCCACGTCGCTACTTTGCCTTGGCGCAGATGCGGACCGAAACACGTTGGCGTGCAATCTGCTCAGCGAACTGGCAAAGCGGCTGAGGCGTTGGCGTGACACCGGCGGCGCGGATTCTGCACTGACGGCCGACTATTGCGCGCGCAGCGTAACCATCGGCTCTCGGGTGCGCGCACAGCTACCCGGCGACGCCGAGATCGTCGGCGACGCGGTCGGTGTGGACGAGAGCGGCCGGCTGTGCGTTGACACCGGCGACGCCGTTGTGGCGGTTTCGGCGGGCGACATCATCCATCTGCGGCCGGCGTCTGGGTAGGCTTCCCCGCGTGGGATACCCGGAAAACGTGCTGGCCGCCGACGAACAAGTGGTGTTACACAGGCACCCGCACTGGAAGCGGCTGATCGGTCCCGTGCTCGTCCTGCTGGTGGCTACGGCGCTGGCGGCGTTCGGCGCCGGCTTCGTCAATCAGACAAACTGGGACGCCACCGCCAAGAGAGTCATCCTCCTCGTCATCGGGACGGTTTGGCTGGTGGTCATCGGCTGGCTGACGATCTGGCCGTTCTTGAATTGGTGGACAACGCATTTCGTGATCACCGATCGCCGGGTAATGTTCCGCCACGGGCTGCTGACCCGGTCGGGCATCGACATTCCGCTCGCCCGGATCAACAGCGTCGAATTCCGGCACGGCATTTTCGACCGCATGCTTCGCACCGGCACCCTGATCATCGAATCGGCGTCGCAGGATCCCCTTGAGTTCGACGACATTCCGCGCGTGGAGCGGGTGCACTCACTGCTGTATCACGAAGTCTTTGACACCCTGGGCTCGGAGGAGTCGCCGAGCTGAGAGGGCCGCCTGGCGCGGCGCGTGGGGCGCCGCAGCGGCGTGACGTTGCCGTCATGCAGATTCGGGTCGCGCACGTCCTCCATCGCCTCGGCGATGCCGCCGGCGGTGAGGGACTCGATGGCCGTGTCCGGGTGGCGGCCGAACTCTTCGGGGAACACCCAGCGGCGGAACGCCCAGAACCGGAAGCCCATCTGCAGCAGGTTGCCGATGATGTAGGCGGAGATGAAGTCCGCGATGTTCTCCTGTGTCAGCGACACGTCGGGCACGCGGAGCTGCAGCACGTAGCTGGAGAACCACAGCGGCGCCATCGACAACAGCACGCCAACACCGCTGAACGCGAAGAACATCAGCGCCTCGTGATGGCGTTCGCGACCACCGCGATCGCGGAAGCTCCATTCGCGGTTGAGGATGTACGACGCGATCACCGCCACGATCCCGGCGATGATCTTCGCCGTGACAGGCTTGGGTTCCAGCACCGTGAGCTTGAGCGTGTAGAACACCGCCGAGTCGACGACGAACGTCGTCGCGCCCACGATCGCGAACTTTATGAGTTCGTGATGCTGCTCGGCGTATGGCCGGATCGGGCGGGGCAGCCGCTTGATCGTGGCATCGGTGAAGGACACAACTGCGCAGTGTACGGAAATCAGCAAGGGCACGCGTACCCGTGCCGGTCACGGCGGGTAAACCTGCTGATCATCGCCATGACAACATATTGACTGTGCCACGCAACCCCAGCGCGCCCCCTGTGGTGGCCATGGTCGGCGGTGGGCAGCTGGCCAGGATGACCCACCAGGCGGCGATCGCGCTCGGCCAGACGCTGCGGGTATTGGCCGCCAGCAAGGACGACCCAGCCGCGCAGGTGACCCCGGATGTCGTGATCGGTGCACACACCGACCTGGATGCGCTGCGGAGGGCGGCGGAGGGTGTGGACGCGCTGACCTTCGATCACGAACACGTGCCGACCGAACTGCTCGAGA
>JAVRPG010000640.1:0-7856 GCA_032162325.1 Mycobacterium sp.
GGCATGGATCGCTGATATCGCAGCGGCCATGTCCTCGCCGTTGATCTCGCTGAGCTGATCGACGCCCAGACTGTCGAAATCCAGCGAGCGCGACAGCCGCATGTCCCTGCTCTGCTCGCCGGCCTCCACCAATTGCCGGGCATACCGGCCATTGCCTGCGATGTCGAGAGCCGGCTTGCCGTTCAGAGACCGCTGAGACAGCAGTGTCGCCGCCCCGTGTACCCGCTTGGCCGCTTCCTCATCGAGCGTCGAGTCATTAGCGGCGGCAATCACTTTCGCGATGTCGACGATCTCATCCGATGTGTAGGAGTCGAACTCGATGCGGTTGGCGAACCGCGACCGCAGGCCGTCGTTGGATTCAAGCAGCCGGTCGATGTCGGCGCTGTAGCCCGCAATGACCACCACCAGGCGATCGCGGTCGTTCTCCATCCGGGCCAGCAGGGTGTCAAGGGCCTCGGTGCCGAACGGGTCGGCGCGCCCGTCGCGCTCCTGCACCAGGGTGTAAGCCTCGTCGATGAACAGCACCCCGCCGACGGCCCGGTCGATGGTGCGGGCGGTCTTGACCGCCGACTGGCCTTCGTACTCGGCGACGAAATCCTTGCGGGATGTCTCGACGAGTTTCGGTTCGGCGATCACGCCGAGGCCGGCGAGGATGTTGGCCACTACGCGGGCGATCGTCGTCTTGCCTGTCCCCGGCGGTCCTGCGAAGATCATGTGCTTTGACGTCTGAGCGACCTTCATGCCGCGGGCCGCACGGATCTTCGCCATTTGCGTGGCGGCGCGGTACGCCTCGATCTGTTCCTTGACCCTGGTCAGCCCGATCTGCCGGTCCAGTTCGGCCTGTGCGTCGGCGAGCAGCTTCTCCCGACCCGAAGTGTCCGCCACCACGCTGGACGGATCCCACGGGTCGCGACGCGACGCGATCTTCTCCGCCGTGTTGGTCACCAGCCGGTATGTCGGATCCTTCAGCGCGGCGGAGACTTTCGGCTCTGCGTGGGTGGCCTGCAGCCACTCCAGCAGCGCCACGGCGGCCTCTTCGTTGCCCTGCCTCCGACGCGTCATCGCCAGATACCAGGCGATGGCGGGGGCGCACGCCTCCCCCGCGGGCGACGAATTCGATTCGGTCAGGCGGCGTTCGGCCTCGGTGAACAACCCGAGACTGGCCGCCGCCACTCCGTGCGCGACGCCGGCCGCGGCTGCCAGGAACTTGTCCGGCCAGCCGCCTGCGCCCCTGACTTCGTCGATGACGTCGGTCCAGCGTTCGGCGGCGCCGTAGATCACCGCCTTGACCCAGGACACCAAATGTTCTGCGCCGGTGGACGGAACGTCTTCCAACGCCTCCATTGCATCGGCGTAATTGCCCACGGAGGCCTCGTGCGCGGCGAAGCCCATCGTGATCGCCAGCGGCGAGTTGATCGGATAGGTGATGTCGCCGAACATCCCGCCGATCGGGATCCTGGCATTGAGGCTGTTCATCGAGATCTCGGCGGATCCCGCGAGCTGGCCGAAATTCGAGCGTGAATACCAGGCGCGGAACAGCGTCACTCGGTCGGTGTCACCGCAGCGGATCCTTCCCACCCATGCGTCGCACGCGGATTCGTCTAGATTGGTGACCTCGGTGAACAGCTCGAACGACCGTGCTTGGGAGCTGGCCAGCATGCCTACGGCGCTGCCGAAGAGACTGGCGAGATGCTCAGTCATGACCACCTGCATATCTTGTCGAGAACAGCTGTGTCCGAGCCGTTTTGGCCTCGTCCGGTGTCGGCAGGTCCAGGTCTCGGGCCAGGAAGTCGCGGGTCGCGACGTCGTCGTGGCCCTGCTGCCGCATGCCTTCGAGCATGTAGGCGTACTGGGCCGACCTGGCGTCCGCAGTGGCCAGACCCGCGATGACCACGATCTCGTCGGCAAGATCTGTTTCCGTCATGTCGGTTACCTTCGGGGACAGATCGATCTGCTTGACGCGGCCGTCCAGAAAAGCCGTGACCGTGACCGTCCCCGGCGGATTCGTGACGGCGAACACCGGCACCGGAAGTTCGCGATCCTCGGCGGGTCCCTCGGCGTAATCGCCCAATGCGTCGAGATCGGACTCGACCGGCTCGCTTTCGGTAACGGAGAAATCGAGCGCGGCCAGGTCGTCGCGCTCGTCGTCGGAATCGTGTGGCGGAGTGTCAGCCACGGTGGAATGCCTTCCTCAATCCAGGCTCAGTCCGCATGAGAGTCGGCATCGGTCTGGTCGAACCAGGTTCGTGACGGAAGAAATTCGATCAAGCCGTCGAGCGCTCGCTGCAGGTTCTCCTGGCTGCCGGGCAGGAAGCTGCCGTACAGCTCGCCGTTCACCCGCCGTGGGATCGACACGATCCGGCCTTGCCTGGAGTCGAGCACTCCGGCAGCGACGTCCGCCTGGGTATAGGTGCCGCCGGAATGCCGTTCGTTCGCGGTGATCTCGACCCAGCTCGCGGGTTCGCCGATGATCTCGGCATAGGTCCGGGCCGAGGCGGGCGCCACGCCGTACTGCGAGAGTTGGTTTGCCGTCTTGCATTCCGCCAATTTGCTCGCGACGCCCGTAAGCGGTTCAACGTCCGCCGCGGTGGCCGGGCCGAGCACCGTCGTCACCATGCCCGCCAAACCGACCTGCGGGGCGACGCGCTGCAGGACCAGCATGTCACCGTCTCGGGCGGCAACGACATGGCGATCCCCCTTACGACACACCACGAAGCGCACCATCTTGCCACCGACATCCCGCCGCCACCACCGGCCTTCCAGGGTCCGGTCGGCCCGGCTGAGGGTGTCGACCATTGCGGCCACCTCCGGGTGGGGTTCGCCGAAAAGGTCAAGCACGCCTTGTGCGGTCAGGTCCCGTGCCACCTGCTCCCACACGATGTCGCGCAGCTCCAGCTGCGGGATGTTCAGCCGGATGCCCAGCGCCACCGGGAAATCCATCAGGTTGAGCCGGTCGGCGATGACGAGCACGCCGTCGATGGTGACCTCGACGCCGACGACGTCATCGTAATGCGTTGGGCCCCGATGCGCGGAATGCCGACTGGTCATGTTTGCCCTACTTGCATCTGTGTACCCAAGGTGCCGTTCATCGCCTCGTCGACCTGGTCGTAGCGCTTCGCGGCCTCGGCAAGCTTGTCGCACAGGTCATCCGAGATCGCTGCCATCTTCGTGCCAGCGCTGCGGCGCGCGGCGAGCACGGCTGCCAGTGCACTGACGGAAGCCGAAGCGATGCTGCCGTGAGTGCTCCTTACCGCCGCCTCGGCGCCTTCCGCCGCGATCGTGGCAGATCTGATCCCGACCGCCGCGCAGCCCTGCTTGGCGGCCAGCTCGCGGAGGTGGGCCGTTGTAACGCGCAAATCGTCGCCGGACATGGTCCCCTGTTCCCTACCTTCTATCCTGCGGTGGCGTCCCGGCCGGCGGCCCGGGTGAATTGTCCGCATCCAACCTAGCTGCGACGGGCGTGTGCAGCCTCTCGGAATTGGGATTGCGCTCGCGGTGCACGGGCGCGCGCTCGGATTCGCCGTCGCCGGACGCGGCCTTCGTCGGATCCTTGTCGTCGGCCTTGTCCTCGTGGTCTGTCGATTCCTCGTCGCGGGGACGGCCCTTCTTGGCGCGGCGTTGGGCAGGCGCGGCCGCGAGCTGTCCGGCCGCCGGCGCGGCGCCGGTGACGAATCCGGCGACCGGGCTGAGCAGAGACCCGAGCGGCGGCACCTGCGGAAGCGGCGGCAGGCCGGCCACCGTCGACCGCGGCTCGGGCGTCGCCGCCTCGTCTTCGGTGAGCATTGGGCCGGGAACCCTGCCCGGCGGTGGGTCGATGCCGCCGGAAACGCCGGACGGACCGGCGACCCCGCCCGATGCGCCGCGCTGCTGCGACCGTTCGACCGGGATCGTGCGGAGCAGGGCACCGCCGCCCGGTGGCGGGGGCGGAGGATCAAAATGCACTGCGGCACCGGGCAATTCGGCACCGTCGGCCACGCCCGAGTACCGGCCGACCGCCTGCTGCAGTTCGGCGGCGTTCTGCGCCACCTCGGAATGAAGCCGGTTCATCTGGTGGTAGCTCTCGCCAAGGGCGGTCTGCAATGCGCCGATTTCGATAGCAAGCTTCATCGCCTCGCCGTACCGCGGGATGAACTGCAGCGGAAACGTCACATAACTGGTGTTGGCCAAGAAGTTGTACTGGTCGTCAAGGTAGCCGCGTCGCAGGGTGATCTGGGCGGCCTCGCGATAGAGCACCTTGTGCACCTCGTGATCCGCGTCGGCCATCGCCTCGGAGCGAAGCTGTTGCCGGGTGTTCTGATCGGCGTAGGCATACGAGCCAGAGCCATCCCAACCGTCGTCGGGAGCGGCGGATTTCAGCGTCTCGTTGACGCCGTTGAACGTCGACTGCGCTTCACCGAAGACATCGCCATTTTCAGGGTCGCCCTGTCCCGTGGTGTTCTTCATTCCCGCAATGACCGACTGGCCGTAGTCGAGCAGATCCGATCCGACGACATCGCGCAGCTTCTCGGCGAGTTCGCCCGCCCGGCCGCCTGCTGGGGCCCTGTCCGGCTTCGTCAGTCGCTCGCCGACCTCGCGGACATTGTTGAGTCCCGCGCCGCGGGCGATGGTCTCGATGAGCTCCCCGATGACCTTCACAGTCCACAAACCCCGCCAACCGCCACCAAACCGCCTCGTTTGACAATTAGCCAAGAACCGTCGGCTTCTCCATCTGACCCAACCACGCAAACCCCTTCGCCGCGTCACAGCGTACCAGCGGACGCAGAACTGCCTGCGCACCAATTTCTCGCCCCGCGATGGCCGTACGACGTGGCTGCGGCGGTCCAGTCAGCAATGTTCTATTCGATACAATGACGGCGTCGAGCGCCGATACACCACCTGCAGCAAATGTTCTCCGGACAGCCGCGACGCGGCCGCCTGCGTGCGTCGACGATCCGCGCCGCGAGGCCCTATTGCGGCGACGTCCACCCGTCCGCCTTCCGATTATCGGCGTCTATTCGGTGGCCGTCATCGTCCGTCATGCCCGGTCGTCGGTATTTGCTGGACGGTTGCGGCGCACCCTGGTCGCCGTATGCGATGCGTCGGACCGGGTGTAGTTGATACTTGAGAGTGGCCGACGTCGTCTGACACCGAAGGAGATCTGCAATGACCGACCGCGACGACGCATTGCGGAGAGAACTCGGCTGGACAGGCCCGGAAGAGACCGACTTCGAGCCGCGGGTACCGAGGCCCGAACCGGCCCCTCCCGCCAAGCCTCCGGCGCCCTCCCGGCCTCCTGTCGACTTCGTCGCGCCAGATCCCGCCCCGAGGCCGTCTGCGGAGGAAGCGAAGGACGACGAGCCCGCGACCCCGCCGGGTGCCGCACGGGTGCCGCCGGCCCCTGGTCCTGAGCCCGGCCCGCGGGGTGGCCAACCCGACGCGCCTCCGCCGCCGTTCCTCGACCCGGAACGACCCGGCGGCAGCTTCCGTCAGCCGCCCCGATACGGACCACCACCGGGAACGCCTCGCGACACCGGGCCGATGCCGAGCGCCAACCGCCAGGACGACAATGCGTGGGGTCAGCCCCCCGCCTGGCAGCCGCCGCATTCCACGCGTCCGGCGGGACAGACCGCCCCGCCGCAGCCACCAGCGAGCCCACGGCCGGGTCAACCATTGCCGCCCCAGAGTCACGGAGCGGAGGCGCCGGCGCCTCCGCCCCCGCCCGCGTCGTATGCCGAACGGATCCGCGTCGACGAATTGATGCCCCCGCGCCGCGTCCCTCCGAGTCGCGGCTGGCGTCTCGCGCTCTACAAGGCCACCTTCGGGCTGGTCAACATCGGCCCTTCCGCCGACGAGATCCGGCAGGCCGAGTTGGAGGCGAAGATCAAGTCGGTGCTGCGCGGCCACTACAAGGTCGGCGTGATGGGCAAGGGTGGCGTCGGGAAGACGACCGTGTCCGCCTGCGTCGGATCCGTGCTCGCAGAGCTGCGCTACGACGACCGGGTGGTGGCCATCGACGCCGACACCGCGTTCGGCAAGCTCGGCAGCAGGGTCGACCCGAAGGCTCCGGGCTCCTACTGGGAGCTGGCGTCCGACCAGCACCTCGAGACGTTCGCCGATGTGCGCAGCCGGGTGGGTAACAACGCCGCCGGCTTATTCGTGCTGGCCGGGGAGGCCACGCCCGCCCGCCGCCGCGTCCTGGACGCAGCGATCTATCGGGAAGCGACGTCGCGGCTGGACCGCTACTTCACGATCTCGATCATCGATTGCAGTTCCACCATGGATTCCCCGGTCACCGAGGAGCTGCTGCGGGATCTCGACGCGCTCATCGTGGTGTCGTCACCGTGGATGGACGGCGCGGCGGCGGCCGGTCAGACAATGGACTGGCTGGCCGCCCGCGGATTGACAGGTCTGCTGCAGCGGACAGTGATCGTGCTCAACGATTCCGACGGGCATGCAGCAAAACGGACCCGGTCGATCCTGGCCCAGCAATTCGGCTCACAGGGTCAGGTGGTCATCGAGGTGCCGTTCGATGGGCATCTGCGGCCCGGCGGCGTCATCGACCGCACCAGTGAGATGTCGGCCGCCACGCGGCGCCGTTTCATCGAGATCGCCGCTGCGCTTGCCGAGCATTTCCCCACCCGCGACGACCGCAGCCGGGAACGCTACTAATCGATCTGCTTGAGCAGCGCTTCGATCGCGTCGATCGAAGCCGCCGGCACCGGCTCCTCCGCTTCCGCGCGGGCGACGTCGTCCTCGGAAACACCTGCGGCTTGGGCGGTTTCGGCGATGGTCAGGTTGGCGCGGCGGCGGGTGGCGTACACCCGCTGGCCCAACGTCGCGCGCGGCGCGGTCGCGCCGAGCATGGTGAGCTCGTCGATCTGACGGCGGGCGGTGCCCAGCGCCTTGATCAGCGCGGGTGTGACATGGCTGATGCGGGTGGCGCGGGCGGCGACCGCTTCGAGCTTGCAAAGGTCGGCCAGAATGGCCGTCACCCGCGGCGTGAACTCCGGGTCGTCGATCGGGGGCAGCGAGTCGACAGCCGCGCCGAGGGAATGCACCGCGGTGATGACGGCCTGCGCGATCAGCCGCCCTTCGTCCGCGCCCGCGACGGGTTCGATCGGCTGCGCCCGCGCGACGCGCTCGCCCTGACGCAGCCGCGCGATGGTCCCCTGCGGCCATTGCAGCACCTCTTCGAGCTTTGCTCGGGTGCGCTCGCGTGGCCAGCTGCGGCCCTTCTCGAAGGCGATCAGGGCGCCGGCGTTGATGATTCCGTCCGCCGCGAGGCCGCGCTGACTGATGTCGAGTTCTCGTCTGCGGGCGGCGGCCGCCGCGCCCGCGCGGGCCAGCCCAGCGTCGACGACGTCCGGCGTCTCAGCGGTCGACTCCGCGTCTGTCATTACGGCGATACCTCGCTGAGTGGGTGCTGCGCAGGGTGCCGCAATATTAACCATTCCGGCCCTGACTGCTACGACTTGGCCACGCATTTTGTCGGATCGATATGTGGCAGAGCTACACCTTTGATTTCCGCTGAACCGTTTCGATGCTACGGAATGACATTGTTGACGTATTTCTCTGTCGTTGCTGGTACAGCAGCGGATTTGGCTCCGTGCACGGCGGATGGCAACGTTGTTCGAGCATCCTAGCTTGCTTACGCTGCGACATTAACCGTTGCATTGCTACGGTTTGTGCGCTACGTTTGGCGCCATCGCGGCGAGAGGCCGCAGAGCGTGCAGAGGAGCTACATCGATGACCGCACCGGAATGGGAAGAGACGCCGATAGGCGCGTGCACCCGAGATCCAGAACGATGGACGACCACAGGGGACGAAGAAGCCAAGGCCATCTGCCGGGCTTGCCCGCGCCGATGGCTGTGCGCCCG
>JAVRPG010000641.1:0-7029 GCA_032162325.1 Mycobacterium sp.
TCTCATCCGCGATGCCTGCCACCAGCTGGTCGAAGTCACCGTTGCGGGGAGCGGAATGCCAGCGGTATACGCGGATCGGCACCACCTCTGCGCCGGCGGCTCGCAGCTGGTCGAGGAACTCGGGGAACGGATCCCAGTCGTCGGTGGCGCCGTGCAGCTGCACCGCGATGCGCTGGCCGGAGATGCCGTCCTCGACGAGGTAGTGCAGGAGCTCGCGCGACGATTCGGACTCCGGAGACCATTCCTCTGGCAGGCCTGCGGCGCGCAGCGCGCCGGTCGCCTTCGGCCCGCGGGAAACGATGCGCGCCTTGCCAAGCGCAACGAGCAGCTCGTGTGTCAGCCCCCAGCCGTCGGCCGCGGCCACCCAGCCGCGGAAGCCAATGCCGGTGGTGGCGATCACGACGTCGGGCGGCACATCGATCAGCGCTTCGGTGTGCTCGCGCAATTCGTCGTCGTCGGGCAGCGGAACCATCGTGATGGCGGCCGCGCTGGTCACGGTTGCGCCGCGGCGCTCCAACAGCGCGACCAATTCCTCGGCACGTCGGGCAGACGTCACCGCCACCCGAAATCCGGTGAGCGGTGCCCAGGCAGGCTCACTCATGTCGTATGTGTATTCAGGTCATGTTTCCAAGCGATTACTTCGCCATTGCCCCGACGTGTCGCCTGGTGTGAGCGGGGCAACGTCGGTGTTGCCCCGCAGCCATGAACCGACACGAAGGAGGTCACGTTCGGGCCAGGCCCACCTGATGAGGCGCGAGGACCGGCGCCGACGACGGCCGCCGCACGTACATGCCCCAGGTCACCACGGAGGCGAGCACGTAGAACGACAGGAAGATCCAGAACGCCGAGGTCGCCGAGTGGCTCGTCAGATACGACTGCCGCAGCGCCAGGTTGATGCCCACGCCGCCGAGTGCACCGACCGCACCGGCGAAACCGATCAGAGCGCCGGACATGGCGCGCGACCAAACCACGCGCTCGGCCTCGGTCACGTCGAGAGAGCGGCTGCGGGCCTCGAAGATCGACGGGATCATCTTGTACACCGAGCCATTGCCGATGCCGGACAGCAGGAACAGCACGATGAAGCCGACGACGTAGCCGCCCATCATCATGGCCGTCGCGGGCCCCGACGTGTGGTCGTCCAGCGTGCTCACCCCGACCAGAATCCCGGCGCCCAGGATCATTCCGGCCAACACCCACAGCGTGACCCGGCCACCCCCGATGCGGTCGGCCAGCTTGCCGCCGTACACCCGCGACAGCGACCCGAGCAGTGGGCCGATGAATGCGATCTGCGCGGCGTGCAGAGACGCCTGCGCCGCGTTCTGCCCGCCGGCCGCGAAGTTGATCTGAAGCACCTGGCCGAACGCGAACGCGAAGCCGATGAACGAGCCGAACGTGCCGATGTACAGCAGCGAAATCACCCCGGTGTCGCGCTCCCGCAGGATCGCTCCCATGGCCGTCAGGTCGATCTTGTGCTGCTCGAGGTTGTTCATGTAGAGCGCCGCGCCGATCCCCGCGACCGCAAGCGCCACCAGGTAGACCGCGCACACCCAGTAGGGCTGCCGGTTGCCGGCCGTCGCGATCACGAGCAGGCCGACGATCTGCACCATCGGCACACCGATGTTGCCGCCGCCTGCGTTGACTCCAAGGGCCCAGCCCTTGAGCCGCTGCGGGTAGAACGCGTTGATGTTGGTCATCGACGACGCGAAGTTGCCGCCACCGAAACCGGCCAGCGCCGCGCACACCAGGTACGGCCACAGCGGCAGGCCCGGGTGGGCCAGCAGCCACATCGTGCCGACGGTGGGAATCAGTAGCACGAACGCGGAGAACACCGTCCAGTTGCGACCGCCGAACGTCGCGGTGGGCAGCGTGTAGGGGATCCGCAGGCAGGCGCCGACCAGCGTGGCGGTGGCGCCCAGCAGGAACTTGTCACCCGCCGTGAAGCCGTAGACGGCCTCCGGCATGAACAGCACCATCACGGACCAGATGGACCAGATCGAAAAGCCGATATGCTCGGCCGCCACCGACCAGATCAGGTTGCGGCGCGCGATGTTCTTGTTACCCGCCTCCCAGGCGACGGTGTCTTCGGGATCCCAGTTGGCGATGGTATGCGACATGCCGACAACGCTAGAAACGCTTTATTGCCCGAAAGTGCTCCGCGATAACCCCGCCGTGAAATTCCGCTCACCCCGTCATCGGGGTCCCTGTGAGATCTAGTCGACGCGGTGGGCGTGTACGACGGTGAACGGAAGGTACACCCGGTCGTCGTCGAGCAGGTCGGCGATCCTCTCGAATCTGGTGGTTACTTCCTTCATCTGTTCCAGCATCTCGGGCGGCATCTGCTCGGCCATCGCCTTCGGAAAGGTGTCGTCGGCGGACCGGAAGCCGACGGCGTTGCCCAAATAGGTGGTGGGGCCAAGGAAGTCGATGCGCCAGCCGTTGGCCGTCAGCGTGTCGCGCAGGTTGGACTCCGGCACGTGACCCATCGGGGCGATCACGCCATTGACGTTGCCGTCTGAGAAACAAGACAGGTGCAGACGGGCGCCCGGCCGGCTTACGCGGTAGAGGGCGGCGATGTAGGCCTGCTGCCCTTCGTCGTCGAGACAGTGATACAGCGCGCTGTCGACGACGGTGTCGAATCGCCCCTCGTACCCACTCAGGGCGGTGGCGTCGGCGACGTCGAAATTCACCGTGACTCCCGCGGCGGCCGCGCGCCGGCGGGCCTCCTCGATCGCGGCCGGGGAGCCGTCCAGCCCGGTCACCGAGTGTCCACGCGACGCCAGGTATATGGCGTTGTCGCCGAGGCCGCAGCCGATATCCAGCACTTCACCCGAAAAGCCGCCCAGCGCTTCGAGTTCCATCAATCGGGGCTGTGCCTGATGGACGTCCCACGGGATGCCGGTCGGCGGGGCCGCGCCCTCGAAGGTGGGCTCGCCGCGGTAGAGCTTGTCGAAGGTTTCGGGACTCGGCCGGAAGGACTGAGGAGTACTCACCTTCTCCAAAGTACGCCCGTTACCAGACGTCGCCGTCGCGCCAGTCGCAGGTGATCTCGGCGGTGGTGTCGAGCTGTAAATCGTTGGGGAGGGCCACCGGCAGCACGAACAAACCGTTGTCGTCGTCCGGCGTGCGGGTCAGCCCGGCCGGCGCCAGCACCGACGTCGGCCCGCGCCACGGCAGCCAGCCGCGCGAGGTGTACATGGGCCTGCCGGCCTCCGACGCGCTGAGCGCGCCGAGTTGGTAGGCGCCTCGCAGCACCTGCTCGGCGGCGTCGATCAACGCCCCGGCGAGCCCCTGCCCGCGCCAGTCCTCTCGCACCGCCACACCTTCGATGTAGCCGCAACGCAGCGCGGTGTCGCGGTACAGCAGCCTGCGCTGCACCACTGCGGCGTGTGCGATCAGCGCACCGTGGTGACAGATCAGGGCGTGCATGCCGCCGAGAGCGTGCTCCCAGTCGGCGTCGGAGAATTCACCGGCGGAGGCCTCGATGACCATCCGGCGGGCATCCTCGCGAGTCTCGTTGTCGAGGTCGGCGGTGTGGACCAGGCGGGCGGTGTGGACCTGGATGGGCACACTGCCGTTCTACCAGGATCGTCGGCCGAGCGGCGCACCGAACGTGAACTAGCCCTCGAACGGGCGACGCGGACGCGACCAGTGCAGCCGCACCGTCTGCCCGGGGCGGATCTGGGCGACCTTGTCGATGTCCTCGTCAGTCACCACGCCGATCACCGGATAGCCGCCGGTGACCGGGTGATCGGGTCCAAGGATCACCGGAAATCCGTTCGGCGGCACCTGGATTGCGCCGCGCGTCGCGCCCTCGCTTGGCAGCTGACGGTCAGGCCAGCGGTACTCAAGAGGCATGCCGATCAGCCGCATGCCGACCCGGTCGCTGCGGTTGGTGACTTGCCAGTTGGTGCGGATCAGCACGTCCGGGTCGACGAACCAGTCGTCGCGTGGACCGGGCACCGCTATCAGTTCGAGCACGTCGTCCTCGATCGCCGCCACCGGCGCCTGGTCGAGCTCGGGGAACTCGTCGGTGTGTTCACCGACCGGCAGCACATCGCCGGGCTGAAGGGGCAGCGGACCGATCGCCGACATCACGTCGTAGGAGCGTGAGCCCAGGACGGGGGAGACGTCGATGCCGCCACGCACAGCCAGGTAGGTGCGCAGGCCGGAATGCGGCGCACCCAGCGAGATCACCTGGCCGTCGTGCGCGTAGTGAATGCTGTTGGTACCGAACGGCTTTCCATTCACCGCCGGGTCGGTGTCGGCACCCGTCACCGCAATCGCGACGTCACCGCCACGCACCCGCGCCGAGAATCCGCCGACCGTGACCTCGATGGTGGCGCGGTCGCCGGGGTTGGCGACCAGCCGGTTGGCCAGCGCATGCGACCCGCGATCGGCCGCGCCTGAACGGGACACGCCCATATCGGCGAGGCCTGGCCTGCCGAGATCCTCGATCAGCGCGAGCGGCCCCGTGCGCAGGACCTCGAGTGTGACGCGCGGCTGAGCCGCGCATTCAGCAGAAGTCATGACCGCACCTCCCGGAACTGAACCCACATGCCCGGCCTCAGCAGGGCGGGTGGGTCGCGATCGACGTCCCACAGCTCGGCTGTGTTTTCGGCGACGCGACCGATCAGCTGCCAGCCCCCTGGCGATTCCCTCGGGTAGACGCCGCTGAACTCCCCGGCCAGCGCCACCGACCCTGCGGGCACCCTGGTCCGCGGCTCGGATTGCCGCGGAACGTCGAGCCGCTCGTCGCCGCCGATGAGGTACGCGAAACCCGGTGCGAATCCGCCGAATCCGACCCGCCACGGGCTGCCAGTGTGCGCGGCGACGACCTCGTCGGTGGTCATCCCGGTGAGCCGGGCCACCTCGTCGAGGTCGGCGCCGTCGTACACGACGTCGATGTCGATGTCGGCGCGGCCGTCGAAGGGTCTGGCCGCATCCGACACGGACTCGGCCGTCACGCGGAGCTTGCCGAGCCGCTGGCGGGTCGGCGCCTGATAGCGCGGTCCGGCGAGTTTGAGCAGCACCGTGCGCGACGCCGGCACGATGTCCAGCACGCCGAGCAGCCCGGCCTCGCGCAGCGCATCCGCCCACGCCAATACTTCGGCGGTGCTGTCGAACTCGAGCAACAGCGCCTGATCGCCATAGTCATAAATGGTGATGGGGCCGGTGCTCCGACCGGTATCCATTAGATCCGCAGTCACGCTCATGTTGTGGAACCTACCCGCGAGTAGCTAAGAAATATGCAGCTCTATGAGCCTTGCCAGAGAGGCCTTATCGATAGCTCATATAGCCGCCCCGTACGTCGGCTCATGGCGCTTGACATAGGCGATCACCCGGTACGTTATCGGCAACATCACGACCTCGACCCCGGTCTTGTATACCCAGCCCAATGCGGTGTACGTGGCGAAGTCGGCGAAGGTGTTGATGCCGATGGCGCCCGCCGCGATGCTGCAGAACACCACGGTGTCGCCGAGCTGGCCGGCGAATGTCGAGCCGACCAGCCGCGCCCACAGGTGCTTCTCCTTGGTGCGTTCCTTAATGAGCACGACGACCCACGCGTTGATGGTCTGCCCGACGATGAAGCCCGCGAGCCCCGCCACGATCAGCTGGGTGTACGCGTGGACGATGTTCTCGAAGTGCTCCTGGTTGGGGTAGAAGTCGGCCACGGGCAAATAGATCGTCACCCAGAACGTGAGGGCGGCCAGAATATTCATCGCGAATCCGAGGAGGATTGCCCGCCGGGCGGCCCTGAACCCGTACACCTCGGAGAGCACATCGCCGATCACGTAGGTGAGCGGGAAGACAATGAACCCGCCGTCGGTGATGATCGGCCCGAACGCGACGCCCTTCGTCGCGGTCACGTTGGAGATGATCACCAGCGCGGTGAAGACCGCGACGAAAATCGGATAGTAGACCGACCCGACCTGTGCGAACGCGGCATGCTGCTCTTTGGTGGCGGTCTGGTCGCTGGTCACCCGGATATCTTGTCAGGCAAGCACGCGGGCGAGCATCGGCGGCAGCTGGTCGGCCACCACGGGGTAGGACAGCGTCGACGCGAACGCGATCGCCCCGGCGAGATCCTTGCCGGTGAAGACGTTGCGCTTTCCAATGGTCGCCCGCAGCTTTGCGACGATCGGATCGGCAAGCAGTGCGGCCTGTTCGTCGTCGCTTTCGGTTTCCCAGATCAGCACGTCGGCGCCATCGAGTACGGACGCCATCTTGTCGCGCGGAACCAACTCGCCACCGGTGTCGGGAATGGTGAATCCCATGTTGGTGAGGAAGTCGGTGCGCCAACCGGGAGTGGTGACGCGAACACTGTCCTGGTAGAAGGTTCCACCGAGCAGCAGCACCTTCTTGCCTGCGAACTGCGGGTTGTTCTTGCCGACGCCTGCGAACTTCTCGTCGACTCCCGCAATCAGTGTGGCCATGTCGTCGGCCTTGAACACGGCCTGGCCGATCGCGGTGGCCTGGTCCTTCCACGGCTCGAAGAACGCGTCCGGCCCTGACTGCGCGATCGTCGGCGCGACGGCCGAGAGCTTCGTGTAGGTGTCCTGGTCGAGCCCGGCGTTGGTGGCCACGATGAGGTCGGGCTTCAGCGACGCGATCTGATCCACCTGGATGCCGTCGGCGAGGCTGAGCACGACCGGCTGCGTGGCGCCCAGTTTTGGCTGTGCCCAGGGCCATACGCCGAACGGCTCGCCGCCGAACCAGTCGGTGACCGCGATCGGGACCACTCCGACGGCCAGCAGGTCGTCCTGCTCGGTGAAGCCTGCGCTGACGACGCGCTTGGGCGGTGCCGGGATCTTGGTCTCCCCAAAGATGTGCTTGACGGTGACGGAGCCGTCCTTGGCGACCTCCCCCGGCTTCGTCGAACTGCAGGCGGCGACCAGGGCCGCGCCCGCAGTCATCGTGAGGAAACTCCGCCGGGACCACGCAGCACGCACCCGGCGAGCCTAACCGCTAACCAATCTGGAAGTTACCGAACAACACCGTGGCCAGGCCAAGTGCGACAACGATGTTGAC
>JAVRPG010000642.1:0-2605 GCA_032162325.1 Mycobacterium sp.
GTGCCGAAATGGAAGGGTGGGTCTGATGCGCGGTGATCAGGGCCGCCGGAGCCGCCCTGGCCCCCGCGTGGGGCGGCGCCGATCCACCACGCAGGACCACATCACCGACGTCGCCCTTGACCTTTTCGCCAGCCGGGGCTTCGACGAGGTGAGCGTCGACGACGTCGCGCACGCAGCCGGGATCGCCCGTCGCACCCTGTTCCGCTACTACTCGTCGAAGAACGCCATCCCGTGGGGCGACTTCGACGCCTATCTCGACCACATGCGCGACCTGCTCGACGAGGTGCCGCGCGACGTCGCCGTCAGCGACGCGCTGCGCTCGGCGCTGTTGGCGTTCAACAGCTTCGACGAAGCCGAGACGGCCATCCACCGCAAGCGCATGCGCATCATCCTCGAGACGGCGGCGTTGCAGGCGTACTCGATGACGATGTACGCCGGCTGGCGCGGCGTCGTGGCCGCATTCGTCGCCCGCCGAATCGGCGCCAAAGCCGAGGACCTGGTACCCCAGACCGTCGCCTGGACGATGCTCGGCGTCGCGCTGTCGGCATACGGGCACTGGCTCGCCGACGAGTCGGAGCCGTTGCCGCGGGCGCTGGGTGCCGCGTTCGACACCGTCAGCGACGGCCTCACCGGACTCGGTCGCGAAAAGATTTGAATTCCGGCGTCGGAGTTCGGCCCCGAACGGCGACGATGAGGATGTGAGCGCCGAACCGGATCCGCAGAGCGCCCCGCGTGCGCTGCTGGCGCTCTACGACGAGGCTCTGCCGTACGTGTACGGATACTTCGTCCGACGGTGCGCGGACCGCACCACGGCCGAGGACCTGACCTCGGAGACCTTTCTGGCGGCGATGGACGCCGCCCGCAGATGGGGCGAGCGAAGTGACGGGGGAGGTGAGGAATCCCCGCCGCCGATGACGGTGCCCTGGCTGATCGGGGTGGCGCGGCACAAGCTGGCCGATCACTACCGGCGGCGGCACGACCGGTTCAGCGTGCCGGTGGCCGAGTTACCCGAGCCGGTCGATCCGGCGGATCACTGGGACGCCGAGCTCGACCGCATCGTCGCCGAGAGCGTGCTGGCCAGGTTGGCCGACCAACACCGCACCGTGCTGTCACTGCGCTACCTGGACGACTGTTCGGTGCCCGAGTGCGCCGAGCTGATCGGCCGGACGGTGCACGCCACCGAAGCCCTGCTGGTGCGGGCCCGGCGCGCATTCAAGAAGGAATACCCGACACCGGAAGGGAGGACGTCATGACCGAGCACGACAACCACGATCCGCTGACCGTGCTGCACGGCAACGACCTTCCGGTCCAACCCGATCCGGCGTTCGCTGCGCAGCTGCGCGCTCGACTGGAATCGGCTGTGAATTTCTTTGCGGACCATCCCAATCGAACTGAAGGAGTTGTCATGAGTGGCACCGATACCGCCATCGCCGAACTGTCCGAGACGAGCGCACCGGCCGTCGCGCCCACCCCGCCCCGCTCTGCTGCCGTCCCCTACCTGGCGGTTGCCGGCGCCGGGGCGGCCATCGCCTGGTACGTCGATGCGCTTGGCGCAGCGGTCGTCGGCAAGCCGATCGTGATGGATGACGGCCGCACCGGGCACGCGGAGCTGGCGATCGGCGGCGGCGTGTTCTACCTGGCCGACGAGTACCCCGAGCTCGGCCTCAAAGCGCCTACCCCGCAGTCGTCTTCGGTCAGCCTGATGCTGCACGTGCCCGACACCGACGCAACGCTGGAGCGGGCTCGGGAGCGCGGCGCCGAGGTGCAGCAAGAGCCTTACGAGAACTACGGGTCGCGCAACGCCACGATCGTCGATCCGTTCGGGCATCGCTGGATGCTCAGCGGGCCGGTCACCGGCGCCGCGACGCCGATTCAGCACGGCGATGTCGGCTACGTGTCGGTGTGGACGCCGAACGCCGATCGCGCGGCGACGTTCTACGGCCACGTCCTCGGGTGGACGTATGACCCCGCGACCCACCAGGTGACCAACACCAAACAGCACATCGGGATCTTCAGCGTTCCAGGACCACGCACGCTGTTCTGCTGCTACGCGGTTGCCGACCTTCAGGGCGCCCGCCAGTCGATCCTGAACGGCGGCGGCACGGTAGACGAGGTCCAGGAGTTCGACTTCGGCTCGGTGCTGGGTGCAACCGACGCGCAGGGGACGTCGTTCGCGGTGTTCCAGCCGGCTGCGGGTGAACCGAGGCCGGAGCTCAACGGCGCTGGGCCGGGCGAACTTTCGTACATCACGTACGAGGTAGCCGACTCCACCGCGTTCAAGGCGTTCTACAGCCGGGTGTTGTTCTGGACGTTCGAGCCGGGTCGCATCGACGATGGCTGGGGGGTGCAGCGGACCCACCCCATGGCTGGCGTCGCAGGCGGCAGCGCGCAGCAGGTGACGGTGCCGATGTGGACCGTCGCCGACGTCGACGCCGCGGTGGCCCGCGTCCGCGAGGCGGGCGGCACGGTGCTCGAGGAACCGTCCCAGCAGTCCTACGGCACGTCCGCGCAGTGCACCGACGACCAGGGGACCCGGTTCTACCTCGGCCAGTTCTAGAGCCCCTCCCCCCTCGCGATTTCGGCGTGCTCAGTCGCGGTCAGCGCG
>JAVRPG010000643.1:0-9582 GCA_032162325.1 Mycobacterium sp.
CACCGGCAACATCCGAGATCTCTTCACCGCGAACGTCTGCGGCAGGTTCACGGGCAACCTTCGCCCGATGCCTTCCGGTCTTGTGCGTGAGGAAGGTCAATTTCGCCGGCCACCAGTTCGCCTTTCCGACCAGTACAGCGATGGCCGGCACGGTGATGGTCCGCACCAGGAAGGTATCCAAGAGCAAGCCGACGCCGATGACGAAGCCGATCTGGACGACGCCGACGACGCTGCTGAAGGTCAGGCCGAACATCGACGCCGCGAAGATCAGACCAGCCGACGTGATGACGCCGCCCGTCGCGCCGATGGTGCGGATGACCCCGGTTCGTACGCCGCGGCTTGCCTCATCGCGAATTCGGGAGATGAGCAATAGGTTGTAGTCAGCACCGACGGCGACCAGAACCAGGAACGTCATTCCCGGGACGCTCCAGGCGATCTCCTGGCCAAGGACGAACTGAAAGAAGACCACCCCGATTCCCAGCGCCGACATGTAGGAGAGGATGACCGATCCCACCAGGTAGATCGGCGCGACGAGGGAGCGCAGCAGGACGACCAGAATGAGGAACACGACGATGAGCGTGACAATGATGATGAACTGGATATCGGCGTTGTAATAGGTGCGGATCTCGTTCTGCACCGCCGAGAAGCCCACCATCGAGATCTTTGCGTCGGCCAATGTCGTATTGGGTCGCGCACTTTCGGCGGTCTTGATGATCTCCTTCACCTGGTCCATCGATTCGGTACCGAAGGGATTAAGGGCGGTCTGCACCAGATACCGTGCCGTGTGACCGTCCAGGGAGACGAAAAGCGTTGCCGCCTTCTTGAACTCCTCCTGGGTGAGGATCTGTGGCGGGATGTAGAACCCCGACATCGGCGGATTGGCCGCGTCCCGCTTCATCGCCAGCAGGAAGGCTGATGCCTGATCCAAACCTCCGCCCACCGTCTTGGTTTGGTCGACCAGCAGCTGAACACCATCAGCAAGTTGTTGGCTGGAATCGGCGAGGAGGTTGGCGCCTTCCTCCGCACTGGCCAGCTGCTGCTGGACGCTGTTCGGATCGTCCAAGCCCAGCTGGCGCGCCGCATCGATCGCCTTGTTCATGCTCGTGCCGAGCCCGCTGACGGCCTGGTCCAGCGTCTGGGCGCCCTCCGTGGCCTGCAGCTGACGAGCGAGTTCGGCGATCTTCTCCAGGGTGCCGTCGTTCGCAGCGGTGACGAGGCGCTGCAGGCCGGCTCGGGACGACACGCAGGCCGGATCGAGGTTGCATATCGGGCTGACGTTGAGCGCGTTGATCATCGGCGTCGCCCACACGTAGACGTCGGTGATTCGGCTCAGATTGATGCCCATCGCATCGCCGAGTGAGCGCATGTTCGCGACCAGGGTGGCGGTCTTGTCGATCTCGTCGAACGTCTTGGAGCCACCGAACTTCTGTTGCATGTCGGCCAGAGCGTTCGCCAGCGGGCGCACGGTGACGATCGCTTGGACGACACCATCGCGAAGCTGGCCGAGGGTGTCGGCGAGCGTATGGGCTCCGCCGCCCAGCATGTTCAGGTTCGTTTCGTTGTCGGCGATGAGTGTGGACGCATCCCGCAGCTTCGACCCCACTTCGCCGGCCTGGACGGTTGCTTTCGCCTGCTCGAGCACTTCGCCGGTGGGGCGGGTGATACCGCGCACCATGGCGATGTCGGGCAACTGGCTGACCCGCTGGGCCATCTGCTCCATATCGGCGAGCGCTTTAGGGCTGCGCAGATCCTGTGGCGACTGAATGAGGATGAACTGCTGGACCGTGCTGCTGACCGGGAAGTGCTTGTCCAGGGCCGCGTACCCCATATTGCTCTCAGAGTCGGCCGGCAGATTCTCCCGGTCGTCGTAATTGAATTTGACCAACGCCGTACAACTGGCCAAAGCGAGCAGGATCGCGAGGCTGGTGGCCAGGTGCACGACGGGTCGTCGGACGATATGCACCCCGGAAAGTCGCCACCAGCGGCCGGTCAGGTCCTTACGGGGGCTTACCCAGCCGCGCCGTCCGGCGAGCGCGATCAGCGCGGGCAGCAACGTGACCGAGGCCACGAAGCCGACACCGACGGAGACCGACAGGGCCGGGCCGACGGTCGAGAAGACGCCCAGGTTGGTGAAGGCCAAGCCCAAGAATGTGATCGCAACCGTTCCCGCCGATCCTGCGATCACCTTCCCGATCGATCCCAGCGCGGCGACCACGGCGTCGTCGGAACTCAGGCCACAGCGAACGCACTCGTGGTAGCGGCTGAACAGGAAGACGGCGTAGTCGACCCCCGCGCCGATCATCATGGCGGTCATCAACATGAACGTCTGTGGCCCCAGACCCAACACTCCCCGATCACCGAGGCCGGCCACGACCTGTTGCGCCACCACCAGCGCGACTCCGATCGTCACCATCGGCAGGATCATCGCGACCAGGTTTCGGTACACCAGGATGAGAATGGTGAGCACGATCAGAACGGTGGCGGCCTCGATGACGTGCTGGTCGCGCGCGCCGATCTTGTTGAGGTCGTCGAACGTTGCTGCCGGGCCGATCACATTCGCGGTCAGTGCTGTGTTGGCCGTCGTGTCCTTGACGACCTCGACGAAGTTTCGGTAAGCCTCCTGGCCATCTCCCTTACCCATCGTCCCCTGCAGGCTGACCGGCAGTTGCCAGGCCTTCTTGTCCTCACTGGTCATCACATCCCGCAGCTCGGGGATGCTGATGAAGTCCTGCGTCGACAGCACATTCGCGGTGTCGGCCTTCAGCCGGTCCACCAGCCGCCGATAGATCCCCTCGTCCTGCGGGCTCAGCCCCTTTTCACTACTCAAGATGACGACGACGAAATTCTCCGTGTCACCCTCGTCGAATGCCTCCTGCATGTGTGTGGTTCCGGCCATCACCGTCGAATCGGCCGGCAGGAATCCCGGGGGATTCTTCTCGGCCACCTGCATCAGCGGGGGGATCGTCAGAAACAGCACCGCAGCGATAGCCACCCACGCGGCAATCACCAGCAGAGGGTGACGAACGATGAGCCGGCCCAGAGCCGGAAATCCCGCCCCCTCGAACGCACCGCTAGGTCTGGCGCGCCTCAACACCTCCATCAGGCTACACGGGCTTACGCGCGCGTAAACTAATTTGCTCAACGAAACAGAAGATCGACCAGATCGCCCGCCAGCCGAGCAACCCCCAGGGTAGGTTTTGGGGTTGCTGGCCCGATGCTGGCTGACAGGAGCAGTGCCATCGCATGACTGAGTGCCACACATGAATTCTTTGGTCCCTTCTGGCCCGGCCCGCATCGGTGGCAGCGCCTTAAGCGGAGCGGCGATGACGGTGAAGAAGAATCCAAGCTGGGACGGCCAATGAGATTTGCAGTGGCCGTCCACGGCACCCGTGGCGATATCGAGCCCTGCGCCGCCGTCTGTCTTGAGCTTCTGGGTCGGGGCCACGACGTTCGTCTGGCCGTTCCCCCGAATCTTGTCTCCTTTGTCGAGACGGCTGGGCTGTTGGCGGTTCCCTACGGTGTGGACTCTCAGAAGCAGATGGACGCGGATATCTTCCGTAAGTACTGGAAGATCCAGAATCCCATCACCGCGCTGCGCGAACTCAGGGAGTACATCACCCAGGGTTGGGCGGAGATGAGCACGACATTGACGTCGATGGCCGATGATGCGGATTTAGTGCTGACGGGCACGACCTATCAAGAGGTCGCCGCCAATGTCGCTGAGTACTACGGTATTCCGCTGGCAGCCTTGCATTACTTCCCAGCGCGCGCCAACAGTCAAGTCCTCTCTATCCCCCTGCCGTCTCGGGTCATCCGATCCGCATGGACGGCGGGCGAGTGGGTGCATTGGCGCACGTTGAAGGAGGCCGAGGACGCGCAACGACGCGAGCTGGGCCTGCCACCAGCAAGATTCCGTGCCGTGCGGCGCATCGTCGAGGGCGGAACGCTCGAGATACAGGCCTACGACGAGGTGTTTTACCCTGCCCTTGCCGCGGAGTGGCATGGTAAACGTCCTCTGGTCGGCGCGATGACACTGGAGATGGGAACGGACTCCGATGACGAGGTGGCGTCATGGATTGCGGCGGGGAAGCCGCCGGTCTATTTCGGGTTTGGCAGCATGGCGGTCCAGTCTCCCGCCGACGCAGTCGCAATGATCGCGGAAGTCTGCGCGGAATTGGGCGAACGAGCTCTGATCTGCTCCGGGGTCTGGAATCTCAACGACACGCCACATGCAGACCACGTCAAACTCGTGCGCAAGGTGAATCATGCGGCTGTGTTCCCGGTCTGCAGCGCAGTCGTCCACCACGGAGGCGCGGGAACCACGGCTGCTGGCGTTCGAGCTGGAGTACCGACCTTGATCTTGTGGGTCGGAGCCGACCAGCCGCTCTGGGGAACTCAGATCGAACGACTGAAAGTCGGTAAGTCTCTGCGCTTTTCGCGCATCACTCGAGATTCGCTACTCGTCGCGCTCCGGTCCGTCCTCGCACCGCAGTACGTCACCCGCGCCCGCGAGGTCGCGATTGAAATGACCAAACCTGCCGCTAGCGTCTCGAGAGCAGCCGATCTCCTGGAAGACGCCGCTCGCAAACGCCGTGCTCGTTGACTGGCGAGCCCTTATTCGATTACACCGGTCAGTTCGAAGTCTGCAAGGGTGTCAGATATCAGCTCGCACAGATCATGCCTGGAGTTTTCCGTACCAGGTCGATACGCGCTGAAGGTAATGAATACCTTCCCACAGATGCGCCCTGACACTAGGTAGAGTTCGCCACCTATGAGCTCATGGCTCTTTTGCGTGAGGTTCGCCTCCACCAATCTCATTGAGACGTAGTCAGCCTCGGTGCCGTCTAGACAAGCCACGGCCGCGTCGATCTCTCCAAGGTTCGAACAACCGACCGGAAGGTCGGCGCCCAATGCCGCTAACGGCAGCTTTCTGACAAGCACCTTCGGCACCAGGGGGGTCAGCGGGAGGACGACCTCCTGCTCGTCGAACTTACCGACCTTCGAAATAATGGCCTGTTTCATCTCCCCACGGATTTCCCTCAGATCTGCCGTTACCGGCGCGGGGTCAACCGCGAAGTCAATGCCCTTCAGCGCATTGGCACGCAAGTCATTCTCGGTGCGGTCGTTGATGGGATAGGCCAGGGTCACCATGTTATCGCCGGCACGAAGCCGCCCGATTCGGGCCGCCATTCTGGCGGCGAAGCCGGCGAACAACGAGTTACTCGTTCCGCCAAGAGATTCCGCGCGAGCGTCCCAGTCGGCCAGATCGATGTACACAGTCGCTGTCGGCACAACCGCAGGCCGATCGTCGTCGGCTTCCGACCTTGCGGGCGGCGACGGTTCGTTCGACCGAGCAGGGTCACGCCTGGCAATACCTGGAAGCTCCTTCATCGCGAGCTTTGTCATGCCCACAAGCGCACGAGCCACCTCAGGTGAGTTTCGTACCGTTTGACGGGCATCGTCGACCAAGGCCCGCCGCCGAGAGCGTGAGCGGGGAGGCGGATAGCCGAAGTCATGCCTGATTCCCTTGGCCGCATCTGCGATTGCAAGACAGAAGCCGGCTCCATCAATCACGCTGTGTGAGGCGACCAGACTTACTGCGGTTCCGTAGTCCTCGATCGGAAGAACACCGAAGTGCCAGCTGGGCCCGAACTCTGGGTCAACCGGTATATCCGCGCGTTCGTCAATCCATCCCGCCAACGCAGCGTACGTGCGAACCGGCCGGGCGGTGTCGATGCCTGGCGACTCGTGACATGAGACCCAACGATGGCGCCCGAACGGAAGCGGAGAACATTCGATACGCCGCCCTAGCAATCCGTGCGCAAGGTTGTCGTAAGTACGACGTACGCCATCGAAGTCGATATCGCGCCTATAAACCCAAGTGCACTGAGCAGCGTTACTCTGGCCGCTCGCGCGCAACCACAGAAACGAGCCCTGGTCAATAAACGCAAGCGTGCTGTCCGGCGACGCTGGATACCGGGAATTCTGTTCGACCGCTTGGAGATCAAGCCTCGATTGCGTTTTCACGTTCACAAGCGCCACCTTGCTTCTACTCCAAGTAACCACTAGTCGATCACACCAGTCAGATCGAACTCGGCCAGCGTGCGCGCCGCCAGCTCACGCAATTCGGCCTTCGAGTTGTTTGCACCAGGCTGGTAGGCGTTGACGGCGATAGAAACCTTGCCGGCGATGCGTCCAGACACTAGGACGAGTTGGCCCCGTGCGCGGTCGAGTTCCTGTCGGCTTACCGGATTGTCTATTCCTCGTAAGATGACGTAGTCGGCGTCGGTACCGTCGGGGCGGACAACTGCCGGGTCGATGTCGCCGAGATTGGAACACGACACGGGCAAATCGGCGGAGCCCAAGAACACATCCGCTGCCCGTCTGAGTACCCACTTCGGTATGAAGCGGATCAACGGAAGCAGCTGTAACGTCTCGTCTGGCATCTCCCGCGCCGTCTTCAAAGCCTCCCTGATTTCAACGCGGGCCCCCGATAATTCTGTCGTCACTTGCGTTGGATCAACATTCGCGTGCGCAAGCGACATTGCGTTTGCACGTGTATCGTCCTCGACTCGGTCGCTGATGGCCATGGAAAGTGCAACAGTGCCGTCCTCGGCGCGCCTGCCCAAGCGTTCGGCCAGTTTCGCAGCGAATCCTGCAAGCAACGAGTAACTGGTTCCGCCAAGGATTCTCGCGCGGGCATCCCAATCGTCAATGTCGATGAAGAGCGTGATCGCCGGCACGACGACAGGGCGATCACCGGCCGCTCCGTCGGAACCGACATGTCGTGGTGCTTCTGATCGGGCGATATCACGCCGACGACGGCGTGCCAGTTTTGCTGCCACGACAAGCGTCCGGGCCAACTCAGGTGCGCTGGCCACGGTTTCACGGGTGTCGGTGACTAAGGCACGCAATCGAGTCCGCGAACGTGGCTGTGGATAGCCAAGCTCGCACGTGTTGCCCTTGACCGCATCAACGATCGCAAGCAAGCTTCCGACGCCGTCGGCCAAACAATGCGACAGCACGAGGCTGACCGCCGTCGAACCGTCTGTAAGCGGAAGGACGCCGAGACGCCAACTCGGCCCCAATTCTGGGTCGATAGGCAGTTGCCCGCATTCATCGGCCCAGTCGCTGAGCTCGTCCCTTGGACGAGGGCACTCAGCGATATCGATATCCGCCGGCGGACCCAACGATGAGACCCACCTGTGCCGGCCGAACGGTAGCGGCGACCGCTCGATCCGCCGTCCAAACAACCCATAACCAAAATTGCGGTGAAACCGCCTCAGCTGATCGAAGTCGACAGCGTGCTCATAGATCCACACGGACTGCATGAGTTGTTGCCGGTCGGTGGCGAGCATCAACAGAAACGCGGCATGATCAAAGTACGCGAGCCGGTTGTCCGGCCGCGTACCAGTTCTGCCGGCATCGCCTCGAAAAGCTCTGCGCGCTCGACGAGTCTGCAGCGACACTGACCGACCTCCTCCGACTGTTAGTCGATGATCACGCCGGCCAGGCCGAACTCTGCCAACGTGTGCGCCGCCATCTCGCGCAAATGGGACTTCGAGTTCTTCCCCCCCGGCTGGTAGGCAATTACGGCGATGGAAATCTTGGGACCGACTCGGCCAGACACCAGGGTGAGCAGGCCACGTCTTTGTTCGAGAACCTGTCGCGTTACGCGTCGATCTATCCCTCGGAGGACGACGTACTCGGCGTCGGTGCCATCGGGCCGGCCGATCTCTGGCGGGAGCTCACCAAGATTCGAACAAGACACCGGGAGATCTGCGGACAAGCCAAATGCCACATCGGCCAGTCGTTCCACCGCTCGCTTCGGGATTAAGGGGATCAGCGGAAGGAGCTGCAACGTCTCATCGGGCACCTCCCGGGCCGTCTTCAGTGCCTGCTTGAGAGCGATGCGAGTGCTGGATAAATCCGTCGTGACCTGCGTTGGATCGATGCTGACATGCGCAAGCACTACTGCGTTCGCACGCGTATCTTCCAGGGTCCGGTCGTTGATAGGGACGATCAAGCTGGCGGCACCGTCGTCTGCGCGCAGGCGCCCCATACGTTCGGCGAATTTCGCGGCCAATCCGGCGACCATTGAATAGCTGTTTCCCCCAAGGGCTTCCGCGCGGGCATCCCAATCTTCAACATCGACGAAGATGTTGATAGCCGGCACCACGACGGGCTGATCACCGCCGTCGCCAATTATGGCGGCGGATCGCGGTGCTCCTTTTAGGGCATTATCACGCCGACGGCGGCGGGCCAGTCTTGCCGCCGCGACAAGCGTCCGGGCCACCTCAGGTGCGCTGGCAGCAGTTTCACGGGTGTCAGTGACTACGGCACGCAGTCGAGTCCGCGAACGTGGTGGTGGATAGCCAAGATCGCACGTGTTGCCCTTGACCGCATCAACGACCGCAAGCAACGCCCCGACGCCGTCAGCCAAACTATGCGACACCACAAGGCTGACCGCCGTCGAACCGTCGGTAAGCGGAAGGACGCCGAGACGCCAACCCGGCCCCAATTCTGGATCGATAGGCAGCTGTGCGCATTCATCGGCCCAGTCGCCGAGCTCAGCGCGTGGACGGGGGCACTCGAAGATATCGATGTCCGACGGCGGCCCCAACGATGAAACCCACCGGTGCCGGCCGAACGGTAGCGGCGACGTCTCGATCAGGCGTCCGGCCAACCCGTACCCGAAATTGCGGTGAAACCGCCTCAGCTGATCGAAGTCGACAGGGTGCTCATAGAGCCAAACGGACTGCATGGCCAGCTCTTGGCCGGTAGCGCGCGCCCCGAGAAACATTGCCTGATCAATGAAGGCGAGCCGATTGTCCGTCCGGGCATCGCTTCTGGACGCGCTGTCCCGAAAGAATCTATGTGCCGGACGTGCTTGGATCGACATTGATCAAGTCCCAACTGCTCGGGTCAACTTCCCACCACACTCTCGAAGGTCCTTACCGCACCGGCGCTGCCGCTGTCGACGAGTACAGTCGCCCCGCGACCCTCTGCGACGTGGACATACACAGACTTCATCGCTTCGACATAGCGCGTCACCGAGTCGCGGGCGATCGGGTTGTTCGGGAACGCCACCGTGACCGACGTGCCATTGCCGAACCGGTTGACCCACATACCGACTTGATGCGCTGCCCCGAGTTCGCTGTAGATCTTGCCGTTCAACCCGCTCCATTCAGCGACGATGGCGGGAGAAAGCGGCGCAAGCGTCGCATCGAGGTAGGAGATCATCGGAACGCCCGGCTCAGGTCGTCTGACTCCCCGCTCGGAGGTCGCCAGTTCCAATACTCGATCGAACGGCACGTCCGCCAGGTCGAGACCCGAATCGAACGAAGCCTGCGCAGCGCGCGCCGTGTCAACGAAAGATGTTGCGGTGACAGGAACGGTGATCGGAACCGTGCCGGTGAACCAGCCCGTTGTCATCATTTCCGCCTGCGTAGTTCGAGTGGTCGTCGGAGTGATCACGTAATAGGTTTCAGCGCCGGTCAGCTGATGCTCCGCGAGGGCAGCGGCCGCTAACACGCCACCGAGGAAACGCACACCCGCATCTGTGCACGCCGATTCGAATCG
>JAVRPG010000644.1:0-4254 GCA_032162325.1 Mycobacterium sp.
CAGAGCAGCTTAAAGCGAATGCAGCTGCTGCGCGATCAGCGGCGCGATTTTGTCCGCCATATACGCGTGCCCGGCATCCGTGGGGTGTATTCCATCGGACCCGATCAGATCCGGGCGGTCCACGAACCAGCCGTCGGCTATCGGGTCTACGAAGGTCGCGCCTGTCAGCCCGGCATCGGTTTGTATGACGTCGCGCGTTTGCAGAACATTGTCAGGCGGGTTGGGATCCGTCCAGACCGGGCCGATGACGACAATTTTCGCCTTCGGGGCCGCCGCCCGGAGCGCATCTAGGGTTTTGCGGACCGCTGGCTGGAGTTCTTCGGCGGGCACATCAGTTTCGCTGCGCGATCCGAAAACAATTACAAGGCGATCATCGGGCCGCACTACTGTGGGGATCTGATCAGCGAATACGCCGCCCTGATCGTTGCCGGGTGTGATGTAACCTGATCCGTCTTCCGCCTCAACAGTAGGGATGATGGCGACGCCTTGCTGCCCCAAGTGAGCTGCGATGAGCGCAGGCCACCCGTTGCGGCCCGTCCCGCCGAACTCTGTGCCTGCCGTATAGGAGCCCCCGATGATCGCGACAGCGGCGGGGCCGGGCGGCACTGGGGATGACGACGGCGGCGGCGTGTAGCGCGAAACGTACTCCGGCGGAGCGTGCTGGCACCCGGTTAGTGCAGCGATTAGGCAAAGCACAACAACGACATGACGCAACAGTTTCCACCCATCAGCGAACTTGCGTGGAGTGTACCCGCACGGGATGGAAGGTATTGACGGTGGTGAAACCACTGTATGCGGCATCGAGAAACTGGCACCAACCCGTCAGCGGCCGCGGCTGCTGACGCCGGCTTTTCTCGCCACCAGAGACGGCTCCGCGTACGGCGTTGCGCTAGCGCAGGTGGCGCTTGATCCGGGCAAGCATGGCCGACATGCCGCGCAACCGGAGCGGGCTGATCAACGCGGCCAGCCCCAGGTCGGTGTAGAAGTCGTCGGGCACGGCCAGGATGTCGGCGGCAGGCTGCTCGTCGAGCCCGGCCGCCAGGATCGCGGCGAAGCCACGCGTGGTCGGCGCCTCCGGGGGTGCGCTGAAGTACAGCCGCACCTTCTCCCGATCGTCGGTGTCGACGTGCAGAAACAGCGGTGACTGGCATTCGGGCACCGGCTCCATCGCCGCCTGCTCCATATCGGCGGGCAGCGGCGGCAGCTCGTCGGCGAACTCCAGCAGCAGCCGCAGCTTGTCCTGGCCCTCGACCTCCTGGAAGTCGGACACCACCTCGGCAAGGGGCGCGGGCATCATGCTGAGCCGGGCTCCTCACCGACGGCGATGGGCACCCGTACCGTGTTGCCCCACTCGGTCCAGGACCCGTCGTAGTTGCGGACGCCAGGCAGGCCCAGCAGGTGGGTCAACACGAACCAGGTGTGGCTCGAGCGCTCGCCGATGCGGCAGTACACGACGGTCTTGTCGTCGGGAGAAAGGAAGCCGTACAGCTCCTCGAGTTCGGGGCGGCTGCGGAACCGCCCGTTGTCCTGGGCCGCCTTGCCCCACGGAATGTGCCGCGCGGTGGGGATGTGGCCGCCGCGCAACGCGCCTTCCTCGGGGTAGTCGGGCATGTGCGTGCGCTCGCCGGTGTACTCCTGCGGCGAGCGCACATCGATCAGCGGCTGCTCGCCGAGGATGCCCAGCACCTCGTCCTTGAACGCGCGGATCGGCGGGTCGTTGCGTTCGACGACGGGGTAGCCGGTGGTCTGCTTGCTGGGCACGTCGAGGGTGGTGTCGCGGCCGTCCGAGATCCACGGGTCGCGTCCGCCGTCGAGCAGCCGCACGTCGGGGTGGCCGAACAAGGTGAACACCCATAGCGCGTACGCGGCCCACCAGTTGCTCTTGTCGCCGTAGATCACCACGGTGTCGTCGCGGGAGATGCCCTTGCGGTTCATCAGTTCGGCGAACTGCTCGCCGTTGATGTAGTCGCGGACATGCGGGTCGTTGAGGTCGGTGTGCCAGTCGATCTTCACCGCGCCCGGAATGTGGCCGGTGTCGTAGAGCAGCACGTCCTCGTCGGACTCGACGATGGCAAGGCCCGGGCGGCCCAGGTTGCCCGACAGCCAGTCGGCGGTGACCAGGCGTTCGGGGTGGGCGTAGTCCTTCAGATTCGGGCTGGGATCGGCAGGCAGCGGCACACCCTGAGCCTACCCAGCAACCGGATTGGCTGCCCAGAGTTCCGAAATCGACAGGCCCGCGTGCTCAAGTAGTCGTCGGGTCAGCGGCAGGCCGATGCCGATAACGGACGACGGGTCGCCGTCCACGCTGTCGATGAACCAGCCGCCCAGGCCGTCGAGGGTGAACCCGCCGGCCACCGACGTCGGCTCGCCGCTCTCGACATACGCGCCCAGGTCGGCCGGCGACGGGACGCCGAAGTTGACCGTGGTACACGTGGCATCGGACGCGCGGTAGGTGATCACGTTGTCCCGCAAGCGAATCACACAATGCCCTGTGTACAACTGCCCGGACTTGCCTGCCATCTGCCGCCAGCCCTCGCGCGCAGCGTCCGCCGATGCCGGCTTGCCCAATAGCTCGCCGTCGCGGTACAGCATCGAATCGCAGCCGATGACAACGCAATCGGCGGCGATGGCGGGGTCAAGGTCGTGCGCGACCGCATCGGCCTTGGCGGCGGCCAACGCCGTCGTCACATCCCCGGGTGTGGCGTCCGGATCGAGCCGGGCGACGACGTAGTCCTCGTCGACACCGGAGACGACGACAAGCGGATCGATTCCCGCCTGGCGCAACACCTTACGGCGGCCCGGCGAGGCCGACGCGAGCACCACCCGGGTCATTTCCGCATGTGCGTCCGCTCCTGCAGCGTCACCCGTTGCCAGCTGAAGGTGGTGTAGCGCAGCCGGTCCACCGGGTGGCCCCATAGGTTCTGCTCGGCCTCGCGCGGTTCGGCTGGAGCGCTCGACGCGCTGGCCAGCACGGCGATCACCGCCGCCAGCTCCTCCTCGGTCGGCTCGCCCTTGACCACCTTGATGTGCGGGTCATGGGCGTGCGGATCGATGGCCTGTTCTTCGTCGCTCACAGTGGAATGTTCCCGTGCTTCTTCGGCGGAATCTGGGTGATCTTGCGCTCCAGCAGCCGCAGCGCCGTGGCCACATAGCCACGCGTGTGCGACGGCGGGATAACCGCGTCCACATAGCCGCGCTCGGCGGCAATGTACGGGTTGACCAGGGTGTCCTCGTAGTCCTGCTGCAACTCCAACCGCAGCGCGTCGACGTCGTCGCCCTTCTTGGCGGCCTCGCCGAGCTGCTGGCGGTACACGAATCCGACCGCACCCGACGCGCCCATCACGGCGATCTGTGCCGTCGGCCATGCCACGTTGACGTCGGCGCCCATGTCCTTGGAGCCCATCACGCAGTAGGCGCCGCCGTAGGCCTTGCGGGTGATCACCGTGATCTTCGCGACGGTGGCCTCGCCGTAGGCGTACAACAGCTTCGCACCGCGCCGGATGATGCCGTTGTACTCCTGGTCGGTGCCTGGCAGGAAGCCCGGCACGTCCACAAGCATCACGATCGGGATGTTGAAGCAATCGCAGGTCCGCACGAACCGGGCGGCCTTCTCGGAGGCGTTGATGTCGAGGCAGCCGGCGAACTGGGTCGGCTGGTTGGCGACGATGCCCACCGGGCGGCCCTCGATGCGGCCGAAGCCGACGATGATGTTTGTGGCGTATCCGGCCTGCACCTCGAGGAACTCGTCGTCATCGAGGATGCGGGTGATGACCTCGTGCATGTCGTACGGCTGGTTCGGCGAGTCCGGGATCAGCGTGTCGAGCTCGATGTCCTCGTCGGTCAGGTTGTCCTCGATCGCACCCGCCGGCACCGGGGCGGGATAGCGCGGCGGATCGGCGTAGTTGTTGCTGGGCAGGTAAGACAGCAGTTCGCGGACGTAGTCGAAGGCGTCCTGCTCGCCGGAGGCGACGTAGTGCGCCGTGCCCGACTTGGCCATGTGGGTGTGGGCGCCGCCGAGTTCCTCCATCGTGACGTCTTCACCGGTGACGGTCTTGATCACGTCGGGGCCCGTGATGAACATCTGGCTGGTCTTGTCGACCATGATCACGAAGTCGGTGAGCGCGGGCGAGTACACATTCCCACCCGCCGCGGCGCCCATGATCAGCGAGATCTGCGGGATGACACCCGATGCGAGGATGTTGTTGCGGAAGATCCGGCTGTAGAGGCCCAGTGAGACGACGCCCTCCTGGATGC
>JAVRPG010000645.1:0-3295 GCA_032162325.1 Mycobacterium sp.
GATCGAATGCGCCGACGCCGCGACGGCCGCGCTCATCGCTGGCGACAGCACGCTGCGGTCGCTGTGCCGCAGGATCGGCGACCGGCACCTCGCCGTGTCACCAGACCAGGAACTGCGCTTCCGCAAAGCCCTGATCGCGAGCGGCTACGTCGTTCCCGGGCGCGGGATGACCTGAACCGCAACGCGACATCCGTCGGGTGCTTCGTCGCGGACGAGCGTTCCTGGAAGTCGTCGAAGCGCCGTTGTGTCGGTTACTATTCGAGCGTTTCGCTCTTGACGAACTCGTCGAGCACATTTCGCGACAGCTTGGACACGCTCATGCCACGGGCGTCGGCGATCGCCCGGAGCTTGTCGCGCGTGGACCTAGTTCAGCACGGCGGTGACCACACTCGCCACATCAGTCCCTGCGCAGCTCTCATAGTTGTGTCGGGAAAGTGATGTCGCATGCGATACCACTTTGCGGCCGACACCTCGGTTGGTCGACGGTCTACTTTGCGCATTCATCCGACGACGGTGATGCCGCAGTCGTCAGCCAGCTGTTGAAGTTCGTCGAAACCTGCGCCCGCGTAGAGGGGCAGTGGCGCAATGTCCGGGTCGGCTTCCAGGTCGGCGAAGCGGTCAACACGATCGCCCCACAGCATCAACGCGAACGAGTCGTTGAACTGGCGGGAGCGCCAGATCAGCCCGTCGAAGTCGGCGTGGTTGTACAACGCTTGCCCCCATGCGGCGGTGCGAGGGTACTGCCGCGAGCTGCTTTCGATCAGCTCGCCATGGGTCACCCGTAAGCGACGGAGCCCGGCGCCGTGGAGCTCGACCAATTGGAGGGGACGGTTGGGGATGATCGTCGAGCGCACCATCGGAACGAGCGCTCTGCGTTGGATCCGCCGTCCCTTGCCTCGGACCGGTACGTCGTGAAAAACAGTCTCTGACAGTGCGCCTTGGGGCAGATCGGCCGCGTAGAGCGTAGACACGATGTCGCCGCCGCGGGTGACGGGGCGGAAGCGTCGGGACACGTTGGACGTGTTGAACTCGGTGGCACCCATCGATATGTGGTGACAGCGGACGATGGGATCACCGGCGGGCCAGGTGTGCACGCGCGGGTCCGGCAGCGGATCCGGCACGTCGGGGACCCGCATCGCTAGGCGTCCACCTCTTCAAAGGTATGTCGCGCCGCATCGACGACCTGGTCCGGCTCGCGGGTCAGCAGGTCGACTGGGCGCTTATCGTCGAGCCAGCCGCTGGCCGTGGTGAACCACAGCGCAATCTCCCAACCGTCCAGACCGTATGGCTCGAATGCCTCGAGCACGCCGGCGATTACCGGCCGTGGGCGGCCATCTGTGCCGAACTGGAAGTTTGGATACAGTTTGGCGCCCAAGTGGTTGACGGCGAAGATTGTGCGGGCGGCCAACCAGCGCGAGGCGGTGGCAGAGCGATTACTTGCAGCCGAACCGGCCAACTCCGCTACCTGGTCGCTGTCACGGAGGCCAAACTCCTCGATCAACTCTTGACGGGCCTCGGCGTTGCGTTGTGCTTGGCGCGCCATTGCCGGCGACGCGATGGTGCCGGGAACGAACATCGCTTCGATCACGCTGGCCATCTGCCGGTCGCTTTGGGCCAGCATGCGCGTAATCTGCGTGACCCGCGTGGCCACCGAATGATCGGCGGCGATGACCACAACCTCTTGGCGTTCAGGGCGGATTTGATTGATCGCGTTGGCGAGATCAGAGGCCGTTGCCAGTGCCGCTTCCGGGACGACGAGGCCCTTGACCACTGGGCCGCCCGGAAGATCCTCAGTGAAATCAATGATCTCAATTGACTTGCTCACGCAAATCATTGTAGCCAGCAATCTGCCCATGTTGCGAACCGTAGGCGGGTGTACCGACAACGCCGGGTATCTGTGCCTGACGTTTCCATACCCGTGATTCCTGAGCGTCGTGTCGTCGCGCTCGAAGTAGGCGCAGCTCGACGACGCGGAGGTTCGCACGGGTCAGTGGCGGCGGTCGGCGAAATTGGTGTCAGAACCGGTGGTTCGGGCACGGAACAATCGAGAAGCAGCACATCGAGACGGCGGTAGCAGTGCTCGTCGATCCCGAGATCCTGCGGGCGTTCGCCGGCCAGGTCGACACCGCGAGCTCGACGATAACTGCCGCCGATATCGGCGCCAAGGTGTCGTCTGCGGGGGACGGGTTCCCCGGTTTCGCGGGGGGTGTGTACGCGTGGCGACCGCTGTTCTCGATCGTCGCCGCGATCGCGTTGCTGGCTTCATCATGGCGGCGTTGACATTTGAGGACTCCTCGCCGGCAGATCTTGACGCGCCACGTGACCTGATTGCCATTGCGTTGGCGACTGCCGGGTGTACGGCAGCATTCGTCGGCGCCGCGCAGCTGACCACTCGCGGGATACACGACGTCGCGGCCACCGCGCCCATGGTGGGTGGGTTGGCGCTGCGGGAGTCGGTGAAGGAGGACTTGAGTAGGGCGCGGGTGGCGCCGATGGCCTCGTTGAGTTGGCGGGCGATGCCGCGGCTCTGTTCCATGGTGCCGAAGGCGGTGAAGCGTTTGACGCGTTGGGCGCAGCGCTGCTGGATGCGTTCGACTTCGTCGATCTGGTGGCCGACGACTTCGAAGAAGCCGGCCATGACCTTGCGTAGGGCGGGGTCGAGGGCGGGCAGGGCTTCGGCGACGGCGGCGACGTCAACCTCGAACTCGGCGCGCTGGTCGGGGTCGTTGATCATGCGCAGGAAGGCGCGGTGGGAATCGCGGCCCTGGGAGTCCCAGGCGGCTTGGTAGTCGGTGTACATCTGGCGCTGGCGATCGCGGTACTCGGTGTTGCTGTCGATGGGCTCGCCGAGGGCGGCGGTGGCCTGCTCGATCATGGTGCCGTATTGGCCGATGTCGGTGATGAGGCGTTCCATCTGCAGGGCGACGGCGCGGGCCTCGTCGTAGCAGTCGGTGACGTCGGGTTGGGGGCGCTGGCCGGCGTCGAGTTGGTCGAGTTCTTCGTGCAGGGCGGCGATTTCGGCTTCGATGTGCTTGCGGACGCGGGCGGGGTCGTTGTCGACTTTCACGGCGACTTGCTTGAGGCGCGAGGCGATGCCGGTGATGGAGCCGCCGGTGGCGATGGTGTCCTGTCGGCGCATGCCGCGGAGGAAGTCCAGCGCCCGGCGGGCGTCCTGGGTGAGGTAGCAGACGTTCTGGTCGTGGCGTTCGTCGACGATTCTGTGCAGCCAGCCTTGGGCAGCCCAGGACTTGATGAGGGCGAGGCCGGACTGAGGATCGTCGAGGTCATCGAGGTC
>JAVRPG010000646.1:0-5299 GCA_032162325.1 Mycobacterium sp.
GGTTCGACCTGTGGGAGGCCAACTTCCCCGCCATCGAAGTGATCGGCCGCGAGGGGCGCAACCTCGGAAAGTGGTGGCGCGACACCCGATTCCAGGCTTACCAGGGTGTGACGATGCCGTACTTCCCGAACTACCTCAGCCTCGCCAGTCCGTTCGCTTTCCTCGGGTTGAACTTCTTCAACACGATGGAGTACCAGATGCGGCACATGGACCGGTTGTTCGGTGAGCTCAAGCGGCGTGGCGCCACCACATTCGAGGTGACCGAGGACGCCAACACGAAGTACCGGGACCGGATGACCGAATTGCTTCGCGATTCGCTCTGGACGATCGGCAATTGTGCGACGTCGCGGTCTTACTACTTCAATCCCCAGGGCGAGCCGACGCTGCTGCGGCCGATGTCGACGAAAACGGCGATCAAAGAGGCGTCGCAGTATCCGTTGAGCGACTACCAGATTGCGTGACAAGAGAGGATCGGTCGTGACCCGACCGCTGGCGATCGCCGGGACGATCGGTTACGTGGCCTACTTGGCAGGCAATGTGGCGCGCAACCGGTAGCGACCGAGAAGCGTCAGGTCCACGAGCCGTTCCACGACCGCACGTGTCGGCGCCGAATTCTCGTATCGCATCAACCGGCCCAGGTCGATCACCAGTGACATCGCGGCGTGCACGGCGAAGCGGGCCTGTCCCGGCGTCCACTCCGGCCGCACGGACACCACCTGGTCCACCCACGACTCGACAGTGGCTCGCTGCAGGTTGCGCAGGATCTTCTGATCGCCCGGTGTCATGTTGAGCCGCTCGGTGTAATACACGTAGTCCAATTCCGGCCGGTCGAAGGACCTCGTCACGTACGCGTCGATGACGGCGGTCAGTGCTTCCTCTCGATCGGGCACCGTTCCCACGATGGCCGACAGCTCCGCCGACAGCCGGTCGGCCGCCCGCCGGAACGCCGCCGCGAGGATGTCGCTCTTCCCCGAGAAATACCGGTAGATGCCCGACGCAGGCATGCCAACGGCCGTCGCGATGTCGTCCATGCTGGTGTCGCGGTAACCCTTGAGGTTGAAAAGGCGCATCGATTCGTTCAGCAGCGCTTCGTATTTCGACGTCGCCGTGACTGCGGCGACGGGCGGAACGGCCTCGACAACGGTGTCCGCGACGTCCGGCAGATCGGCGGCGAGGACCGCATCGGCGAGGTCGGCGAGCAGAGCGCGCACCTGGATGGCAGGCAGCTTGGCACCGTGATCGACGATGCTGCCTATCACGGAGAGCCCCGACGTCGACAGCGTCCAGCGCTGCCGCGAGGTCAGCTCCGGCCGAATTGCCATGAGCGGCCGCTGGATCCGGTGGTGAACGGTGCGCAACTGCGCGATCAGCGTGGCCTGATCGTCGCCCCGAAGATAGCGGCCCTCCCAGCGGTAGAGCCCGCCCGACTCGCGGTTGGCCATCGCGGTGTCGATCAGCGCCGAGACGAGCCGGCGAACGGTCAGCTCGGGATCACCGGTATCGTCGTCGGCGAATTCCGTGCAGTCAACCAATTGCTGCCCGAGGGTGAGCACCGCGTCGCGAAACAGGTCGTACTTGCTCGAGTAGTGGCGATACAATGCGGCGGCGGAGATTCCCACGCGCGTCGCGATGGTCTCCATGCTCACGCCGTAGTAGCCGAGCGCGCTGAACGCCTCGGCGGACGCGCGGGCGATCTGCGCCTTGCGATCCTTCGGCCGACGCCGGACACCCTCACCACGTGTAGGCCTGGTGCGCGCCATGGCCAACACCATAACGGATGCGACGCATACATAGCGGCCCACTTCGGTTGGAAAATCAGAAGAAAGTGTCCGCCTTTGCAAGAATGGCCATTAACATAGTGAGCATGCTCGGCGCGCTGCGACGACTTTTGGGGTTTCAGGTGACGATAGGTGAGCTGATCGTCGGTGTCATCTGGTCGAGCACGCACACGGAGCATCTGCAGCACATGGCCGGCGCCGACCTGGTGGTGTCGTACCTCGGGTCGATCGTGTCGTGGCCGGTGCTGCTCGTCGCCGACGTCTGCATGACCTGAACGGGGGAACATCTTGAATCAGCGGCATCATCGCCTCGCCTACACCGGCATCGTTTGTGGCGTCCTCGTCGGCTTCGGCCTCATAGCGCTGAATTTTCCGGTCTTTCTCGACGCCTATGACCAATGGGGATTCCAGATCAAGTGCGGGACGGGATACGCCACCGATCTGACCCAGGCGGCGGCCACCGTCGGCCAGCACAACTTCGTCGACCAATGCGAGACCGCGCTGCTCGTGCGCAGACTGTGGACGATTCCGCTCGTCGCGATCAGCGGGCTGGTGCTGCTCGTGGTCACCGCCGCGTCGGCAATTACCTCGGCCCGCGAATCTCTCGTCCCACATCACGACACCGCCTGAAGTAGCATCACCTGCCGTGAGCACGCCGGACGGCCCTGCGCTGCAGCGGCGGCTCGGCACATTCGACGCCGTGACGATCGGGCTCGGCTCGATGATCGGCGCAGGCATCTTCGTTGCGCTTGGTCCGGCGGCCGCGGCGGCGGGGTCGGGTCTGCTCGTCGGGCTGGCCGTCGCCGCCGTGGTCGCCTATTGCAACGCGACGTCGTCGGCGCGGCTGGCCGCGCTGTATCCGCAGTCCGGCGGCACCTACGTATACGGGCGCGAGCGTCTCGGTGCGTTCTGGGGCTACACCGCCGGGTGGAGCTTCGTCGTCGGCAAGACGGCGTCCTGCGCGGCGATGGCACTCACCGTCGGCTACTACGTGTGGCCTGACTGGGCGCACGCGGTGGCGGTGGCCGCCGTGGTCGCACTGACCGCGCTGAACTACGCCGGTATTCACAAGTCCGCGATGCTCACCCGGATCATCGTCGCGCTCGTGCTGGCGGTGCTCGCGGCGGTGGTCGTCGTCGTCCTCGGCTTCGGCGACGTGGACGGTTCACGGCTGGCACTCGGCGACGATGTCAGCGTCCGCGGCGTGCTACAAGCCGCGGGGTTGCTGTTCTTCGCGTTCGCGGGGTACGCCCGGATCGCGACGCTGGGCGAAGAGGTCCGCGACCCGGCCCGCACCATCCCGCGTGCGATACCGATCGCGCTCGGTATCACGCTGGTCGTGTACGCGGTGGTCGCGATCGCCATACTGAGCGAATTAGGCAGTGCTGCACTGGCTTCGGCGAGCGCCCCGCTGGCTGACGCGGTGCGCGCGGCGGGCTTTCCCGGCTTGGAGCGGGTGGTGCGGGCCGGTGCCGCCGTGGCGGCGCTGGGCTCACTGCTGGCCCTGATCCTCGGCGTCTCCAGGACCACGTTGGCAATGGCGCGCGACCGGCATCTGCCGCATGCGCTGGCTGCTGTGCATCCGCGCTTCAAGACCCCCCACCGCGCCGAGGTGGTGGTGGGAGTCGTCGTCGCCGCTGTCGCGGCGGTGGTGGATGTGCGAGGCGCGATCGGCTTCTCGTCGTTCGCGGTGCTGCTGTACTACGCCATCGCGAACGCTTCGGCATGGACGTTAGGCCGCAAGGTCGTTCCCACCCTCGGCCTGATCGGGTGCCTGGTGCTCGCCTTCCTGCTGCCCGTATCGTCGGTGCTCGTGGGATCCGGTGTGGTGCTCATCGGCGCGCTCGCCTACGGCGCACGCCGGTTGCGGTAGGCCTCGACCGCCGTCGGCAATGTCATGAAGATGTGGTCCTCGCCGATCTTGTCGACCAGCCCCGCAGCTTCGAGTGTCCCGGAGATCCTGTTTCACCCGGCCATCGCGAACACCATTCCGCGGCTTGCTAATTCGGCTCCCAGCTCGTCGAGGACGTCCAGCGCGGTGAGGTCGACCTCGACGTTGGCCTCGGCGTTGAGCACGAACCACTCGACGGGGACCGGGTTCTTGTCGACGGCCGCCCGCGCCCGCACGCGGAAGTTCTCGGCAGCACTCCGGGCCGGCATCGTGGATTCGATGAACATGAGATCCGTGCCAGATGTCGTCACGGCGCCATTGTCAAAGCGGCTTGCCGCCGAAACCTAGGGCCACTGGTCCCTATCCCGCAGGACGATCGACACTGCCCGCGTTCGAACTATCGCGTTAGGGTGAATCATGTCCGCAGACGATCCGGTGACCGTGCTCAGCGAAGACGAGAGCTGGAGCTTGCTATCAACCGCGTCGTTAGGCCGACTGGTCACGATCCTGGGCGGGCAGCCCGAAATCTTCCCGGTCAACTTCGTCACTCAACGCCGGACGGTGCTGTTCCGAACTGCCCAGGGCACCAAGCTGTTCAGCGCCGTGATGAGCGACCGGGTGGCTTTCGAGGCCGACGACCACACTGTCGCCGAGGGGTGGAGCGTGATCGTCAAGGGCAGGGCGCAGGTGCTGTCGGCCAACGCCGACATCCTAGAGGCCCAGGAAGCGCCGTTGCTGCCGTGGACCGCGACGTTGAAGCCTCTCTACGTACGGGTGATCGCCATGGAGATCACCGGCCGGCGGTTCAAGTTCGGTCCCGAGCCGGATCGCGAATCCACCTTCGCTTGATGACGCTCGGACAGCCGTGTGCATTCGAGAGGACACCTTCTCCAACAACGCCGCGAATCGGCATGCTTCGCGAATCACCAGGTGGACGCCGCGCGATTGCCGGCGAAGCGGTCGGCGATCCAGGTGGTGAGCTCCTCGGTCTGGCCGCCTCCCTGATCGCCGCGCGCTCTGCCCCGCACAGCCGGGAATGCAGTCACGTGAGAAGCACGGTGACCGCAAGCAGATAGATCACGATCGACAACAGGTCCTGGATCACGGTGGCTAGGGGCCCGGCACCGAAGGCGCGATCCTTCCCCAGGCGATGCAGCAGCCAGGGCAGCGCCAACGCCACCACCGTGGCGATCGTGCTCGCCGCCAGCACCGCGAAGGCAACCACGGCCGCAAGCATCCAGTCGGCGGTCATCAGCGCCACCACCGGCAACATGATCACGCCCAACAAGACACCCACGAAAAGTCCGGTGAGGGCTTCCCGGCCGGTGATGCGGCGGATCCCGACGCCCACCGAAAGACCGCGGATCGCAAGCGTTTCGGTCTGGGTGCCGACAGCGTCGGCGAGATAGACGATTGCGGGCACGAAATAGGCGACCGCCAGGTTCGCGTCGAGCTGCGCGTCGAACGCCTTCATCAGGCCTGCCGACACCATTGCACCGAGCAGCCCGACCAACAGCCACGGCATCCGGTGCCACAACCGCCGAGCCACGTTTTCGAGGCTGGTGGCGCGCGTAGATTCGACCGAGTGCAGGAACCCGCCGAGGCGCGCCAAGTCCTTATCGTGCTCCTG
>JAVRPG010000647.1:0-7142 GCA_032162325.1 Mycobacterium sp.
AGGGCGGCTGGACGCCGAACATCTACGGCGGCCGCGAGAACCTCGAAGCCGTGCAGTTCGTGCAGGAAATGAACGCCACGGTGCACAAGGTGGCGCCCGGCATCGTGACGGTCGCCGAGGAGTCGACGTCATGGCCAGGCGTGACCAGGCCGACAAACATTGGCGGCCTTGGCTTTTCGATGAAGTGGAATATGGGCTGGATGAACGACACGCTGGACTACATCAGCCGTGATCCGGTGCATCGCAGCTACCACCACCATGAGATGACCTTCTCGATGCTGTACGCATTCAGCGAGAACTACGTGCTGCCGATCAGCCACGACGAGGTCGTGCATGGCAAGGGGACGCTGTGGGGCCGGATGCCCGGCAACGACCACGTCAAGGCGGCCGGGCTGCGCGGCCTGCTGGCCTACCAGTGGGCGCATCCGGGCAAGCAATTGCTGTTCATGGGCCAGGAGTTCGGGCAGCGCGCGGAGTGGTCCGAGGAACGCGGGGTGGACTGGTATCAGCTGGGCGAGGAGAGCTTCTCCAAGGGGATCCAGCGGATGGTGCGCGACATCAACGGCATCTACCGCAGCCGCCGCGCGCTGTGGTCACGCGACGCCAGCCCCGAGGGGTACTCGTGGATCGACGCCAACGACTCCGCCAACAACGTGCTGAGCTTCATGCGGTTCGGCGACGACGGGTCGATGCTGGCGTGCGTCTTCAACTTCTCCGGTTCCGAACACACCCGCTATCGGTTGGGCCTGCCGCATGCGGGCACCTGGCGCGAGGTGCTCAACACCGACGCCGACATCTACAACGGCACAGGCATCGGCAACTACGGCGCGGTGGAGGCTACCGACGAGCCATGGCACGGGCGTCCGGCGTCGGCGGTAATGGTGCTGCCGCCGCTGGCCGCGCTGTGGTTCGAACCGGCCTAGTACCGCCCAAACGAACAAACGGGCGCAAAAGTGCGAGTAGATCTCGCCATTCCGTCGATCTCGGCCGATCAGTACAGCGCGTTCGCCAGGTTGCGCCTGCCCGCGATCACCTCGGGATCGGCGGGGTCGAACAGGTCGAACAGCTCGATCAGCCGGGTGCGGACCTTGGTGCGCTCGTCATCGGCGGTCCGCTTGATCAGCGCGATCAGCCGGTCGAATGCTCCCGCCACGTTCTGTTGCAGGATGTCGACATCGGCCGCGGCGAACGCGGCGTCGATGTCGTCGGGCGCCGCGTCGGCGACGGCGACCGCATCGGGCCGCTGTGTCGTGGCGCGCTGCAGGAAGCCGATCTGACGCACCGCACCCTTGGCTTCCACGTCGTTCGGGTTGGCGTCGAGCAGGGCTTGATACGCCGCCAACGCGGCATCGAAATCCCCCGCGTCCAGATGCGCTCGTGCTTGGGCGAGTTCGGGGTCGACCTGCTCGGGCTCCTCTGCGTCGGCTGCGTCGGCTGCGTCGCCGAGCTTGCCCGCCGTCGCATTCAGCAGCGAGTCGACCCATTTGCGCAGCTGCTCCGGCGGCTGCACACCCTGGAAGCTCGACAGCGGCTGACCAGCGGCCAGCGCCACCACCGTCGGGACCGCCTGCACACCGAACATCTGCGCCACCCGCGGCACAGCGTCAACGTTCACCGTCGCCAGCGACCACTTGCCGCCGTCGGCGGCCGCGAGCTGGGCAAGGACATCGCCGAGCTGCGCGCTGGCCTCACTGCGGGGGGACCACAGCAGCACGACGACGGGCACCTGGCTGGACCGGACGAGCACCTCGGCTTCGAGGTTGGCCTCGGTGATCTCCACGCCATTCGGCTGGGCCGCGCCGCCCTCGCCTTCGCGGGCGGAAGCCGGTCGTTGTTTGAGGGCCGACAGGTCAACCGCACCGGCCATGGAGGCCGCAATGGGGGGTCGGGGACGAGTCACGCCCACAAGTCTGTCACGTTGTTTCGGGCGCTCGTCGGCCCGGTTGCGCGACCGCCGAGACGACCTCCGCAAGGCCCAGTCGGCCGGTCTTGTCGGCCCATATGAGGAAGATCACACTGCACAGTGGCACGATGCTCGCCAGCAACGCCAGCAACCATGTGCCCGCCGCCCATTTGAACGCGATTCCGACGAGCAGACCGACCACCACGAAGGCGATGAAGACCAGCCCGTGGGCCATGCCGAACACCTTGACGCCGATCTCGGTTCGCGGCGTGCCCAGGTACTTGAAGTACATGCCGATCAGCAGACCGACCCAGCTGACGGCTTCTGCGAGGGCGATCAACCGGAACCAGCCGGCGGCGGACCGAAGATCAAAGGCGCTTGTCATGGCCGCCATTGTGCCCTAAAAACCCGCCGGCTACTACATTGCGTCGTAGAGGGTTAGCCCGCCCGCAGGATGAGCGCGTCGCCCTGGCCGCCCGCGCCGCACAGCGCGGCCACGGCGTAGCCCGAACCGCGTCGCGCCAGCTCAAGGGCCGCGTGAAGGGTGATTCGCGCCCCGGACATGCCGATCGGATGGCCGATCGCGATGGCTCCGCCGTTGACGTTGACCTTCTGCGGATCGATGCCGAGTTCCTTCATCGAGGCCAGCGCGACCGCCGAGAACGCCTCGTTGATCTCGATGACGTCGAGTTGATCGATCGAGATGCCCTCGCGGGCAATGGCTTTCTTGATGGCGTTCGCCGGCTGCGATTGCAGCGTGGAGTCCGGGCCAGCGACGACGCCGTGGGCGCCGATCTCGGCCAGCCACGTCAAACCAAGCTCCTGCGCCTTGGCCTTGTTCATCACCACGACCGCCGCAGCCCCGTCGGAGATCTGCGACGCGGAACCGGCGGTGATGGTTCCGTCCTTGCGGAATGCGGGCTTCAGCCCAGCTAACGATTCGGCGGTGGTATTGGCGCGGATGCCCTCGTCCTCGGTGAACTCGATCGGGTCCCCCTTGCGCTGCGGGATCTTCACCGGCACCACCTCGTCGGCGTAGACGCCGTCTTTCCATGCCGCGGCGGCCTTTTGGTGCGACTGCGCAGCAAACTCGTCCTGCTCCGCGCGGCTGAATTGATCGACGTCGTTGCGCTGCTCGGTCAGCGCGCCCATCGGCTGATCGGTGAACACATCGTGCAGGCCGTCGTACGCCATGTGGTCGAGCACCGTGACGTCGCCGTACTTGTAGCCGGACCGGCTGTCCATCAGAAGATGCGGCGCCTTGGTCATCGACTCCTGGCCGCCCGCGACGACGACGTCGAACTCACCGGCCCGAATCAGCTGATCGGCGAGCGCGATGGCATCGATGCCGCTCAGACACATCTTGTTGATGGTCAGCGAAGGCACGTCCCAGCCGATGCCCGCGGCGACGGCGGCCTGCCGGGCGGGCATTTGCCCGGCCCCGGCGGTGAGCACCTGGCCCATGATCACGTACTCGACTGCCGATGCCGGGACCTTGGCCTTTTCCAGCGCACCCGCGATGGCGATGGCCCCAAGGTCACTGCCCGAGAAGTCCTTCAGCGATCCCATCAGTTTGCCGACCGGCGTGCGTGCTCCAGCAACAATCACCGACGTCGTCATTTTCTACCTCCAAGGAGTCGTCTCGGCCTGTGTGACCGATCACGCATATGCAAACCGTTCCGGTGAACGTTACCGTTGCGTTATGACCGCCGAGCAGGTTGACGCCCGTCCTGTCCTCGCCACTGCGTTGATTACAGCAATCGACCATGTCGGCATCGCGGTCGCGGATCTCGACGAAGCCATCAAGTGGTACCACGACCACCTCGGCATGATCGTCCTGCACGAAGAGCTCAACGAGGACCAGGGCATCCGCGAGGCGATGCTGTCCGTGCGGGGCGCGCCCGTCGGCAGCGCTCAGGTGCAGCTGATGGCCCCGCTGGACGAGACCTCGACGATCGCCAAGTTCCTCGACAAGCGCGGTCCCGGTCTGCAGCAGTTTGCCTACCGGGTAAGCGATATCGACGCGTTGAGCGAGCGGCTGCGCGAGCAGGGCGTCCGGCTCATCTACGACGCCCCCCGGCGCGGCACCTCGAACTCCCGGATCAACTTCATCCATCCCAAGGATGGCGGCGGCGTGCTGATCGAGCTGGTCGAGCCGGGCGCCGACCACTAGGACCATCTGCGCGTCGGGCCGCGCGTTCCCCGGTGCGTCCAGCACGGCGTGTGCCAATGGCGCCGGTCGTCGGCTGCGCTCTCACCCATATCGGCGGGCCAGACCACCAAATGTGCTGTGCCAATGACGATTTCGTGATCACATCCCGGGCAGCGGTAGGTCTTGGTCGCGCGCGAGGCCGCGATCGGCCTAACTTCGTATTCGTAACCGTCGGGCCCGGCCTCGATCCGGCGGGCCGCGGGCAACGGCGGTGACGAGCGTTGCCGGCGAGGCCGGTTCCGGCGGCGGGGCATGTCGACCAGTCTCTCAGAACAGCCGGAACTCGTCGCTGTCCATGCCACGCATCTGGTCGTAGTCCAAAGTCACGCAACGGATCCCGCGATCGGTGGCCAGTGTTCGGGCCTGGGGCTTGATCTGTTGTGCCGCGAAGACTCCCGCGACGGGTGCGAGCACGGTGTCACGGTTGAGCAGCTCGAGGTATCTGGTCAGCTGTTCGACGCCGTCGATCTCGCCGCGCCGCTTGATCTCGACGGCCACCGATCGGCCCTGTTCGTCGCGGCACAGCAGGTCGACCGGCCCGATGGCGGTCATGTACTCGCGCCGCACCAAGGTGTAGCCGGCGCCGAGCAGCTCGACGTGCTCGGCCAGCAGTGCCTGCAGGTGCGCCTCGACGCCGTCCTTGACCAGTCCGGGATCGACACCGAGGTCGTGGCTGGAATCGTGCTCGATGTCCTCCACCGTGATGCGCAGCTGCTCGCCGGCCTTGTTCTCAACAACCCACACCGGTGCCGGCCCGTCGAGATCTTCGATGAGCCAGCACGGCGGGCTCATCCAGTTCAGCGGCTTGTATGCCCGGTCGTCGGCGTGCACGCTCACCGATCCGTCGGCCTTGAACAGCAGCAGACGGCGGGCGGACGGCAGATGGGCGGTGAGCCGCCCGACGTAGTCAACGGTGCACTGGGCGATCACGAGACGCACCCGAACACCTTATGTGCCGAGGCCACCAAATTAGGCTGGGGCCACGATGAACGCCCACAAGAGCGTCGCGCATCGGCTGGGCCGGGTCCTGGAGACGGTCACCCGGCAGAGCGGCCGATTGCGAGAGACCCCTGATTACGGGTCATGGCTATTGGGCAAGTCCACCGAAAGTCAACAGCGCAGGCGGGTGCGCATCCAGTTCATCCTGACCGTGTTCATCGTCTCCGCGAACCTTCTCGGCATTGCCATCGCGCTGCTGCTGGTCACCTTCGTGATCCCGGTGCCAAGCGTCTTCACCGACGCCCCGATGTGGGTCACCTTCGTCGCGGCACCGGCTTACCTCACCCTCGCACTCGTGCTTGGCACCTTCTGGATCACCCGGCGCACGGTCAGCGCACTGCGATGGGCAATCGAGGAGGGGAAGCCGACGCATGAGGACCAGCTCAACACCTTCCTGGCCCCCTGGCGGGTGGCGAAGGCGCATCTCATCCTGTGGGGTGTGGGGACGGCGCTCCTCACGACGCTGTACGGGCTGCAAGACACGAGGTTCATTCCGCGGTTCTTGTTCGTCGTCAGTTTCGCCGGGGTCGTCGTCGCAACTGCGTGCTACCTGATAACCGAGTTCGCGCTGCGCCCGGTGGCGGCGCAGGCACTGGAGGCGGGCCCGCCGCCGCGTCGCCTCACCGCCGGAATCATGGGCAGACAGATGACCGTGTGGTTTCTCGGATCGCTGCCCGTCGTTGGAATCGCGCTGCTCGCGTTGTTCGCAGTCTTGTTGCAGAACCTGACCCCGACCCAATTCGCTATTGCGGTATGGATTTTGGCGGTTGTCGCGCTGCTCGTCGGCTTCATGTTGATGTGGATCGTGTCGTGGCTCACCGCGACACCAGTGCGCGTGGTGCGCGCCGCGCTCAATCGCGTCGAGCAGGGTGATCTCGACTGCAAAGTGGTTGTCTTCGACGGCACCGAGCTCGGCGAGCTGCAACGTGGCTTCAACTCGATGGTCGACGGGTTGCGCGAACGCGAACGGGTGCGCGACCTCTTCGGCCGCTACGTCGGGCGTGAGGTGGCCGCCGCAGCCGAACTGCGGCGACCCAGGCTCGGCGGCGAAGAACGCCACGTCGCGGTCATCTTCGTCGACATCATCGGTTCCACCCAGTTGGTGACGGGCAGGCCGGCGACGGACGTCGTTGACCTACTCAACCGCTTCTTCGCCGTGATCGTGGATGAGGTCGACCGTCACCACGGGTTCGTCAACAAGTTTGAGGGCGACGCGGCGTTGGCGGTATTCGGCGCGCCGAACGATCTCGACAGCCCCGAGGATGAAGCGCTGGCGGCCGGCCGCGCGATTGCCCGGCGAATCCGCAACGAGCTGCCGGAGTGCGAAGCGGGGATCGGTGTCGTGTCAGGCGAGGCAGTCGCAGGCAATGTCGGCGCCAAGGAGCGTTTCGAATACACCGTCATCGGCGAGCCGGTCAACGAAGCAGCCCGGCTGTGCGAACTCGCCAAGTCCACGCCCGCCCACCTGCTGGCGTCGTCGGCGACCGTCCAGAACGCGAGCGAAAGCGAGCGCAGCTACTGGACCTTCGGTGACACTGTGATGTTGCGCGGCCACGACGAGCCCATGCGGCTGGCTCTGCCGGTCTAGCGGCCTATCCACTCGGAGCAGGCGTTGCCGAGGCCGCCGCTGCAGCCGCGGCCCTGCCTTCAGGACTTGCGAGCGAGCTGCCAGAGGACGCCGCCGAGGCCACCGGCGCACCGCAGTTGAGTGAGATGAGAATTTGGCTGACCGGCGAGGCGCTCGTGTTCTCCGGCGGCGCCTCGGTCCTGCCTTCCTGCCGAGTGACGATGCAGTTCGGCCGGGTGACGCTGTCGCCCACCGTGGTCGACACCACCACCGACAAGCCAGCCGCGGAAAGTTGAGGTGCAGCATCGCTGTACTTCTGTCCTACGACGTTGGGCTGCGAAGCGGCTTGAGCCACAACGCCTCCGAAGACGGCCATCATCACGCATGTGGCGGTGACGCTCGCGCTCAGGAGAACAGCCTTGTTCACTTCGGAACGACCTCAGTCAGAGACCGGTGACAGT
>JAVRPG010000648.1:0-4240 GCA_032162325.1 Mycobacterium sp.
GATGCCACCAGCCGTGACCCGCATGTGTCGCAGAATCGAGCGCCCTCGTGTGGCACGGCTCCACACGACCGGCATACTTCCGCTGCCGGCGTCTCTGCATCATCCGCCGGTCCCGTGGCCCTCACTGACATCCCGATGCGCCGAGCGTATGGCGTCTCGCACACGGCGATGGGCAAAGTGACGATATTGACGTGCGCGACGCTGACGCTCGTCCGACGGACTGCGCGAGCAGGTACTGAAGCTCAAGAAGGGCGGCTGAGTTACGTTGCTCTGGTGACCAACACCGGACCCCTGACCGGGGTGAAAGTGATTGAACTCGGCGGCATTGGGCCAGGTCCGCACGCTGCGATGGTGCTCGCCGACCTCGGCGCCGACGTCGTGCGCGTGCGCAGGCCGGGCGGGTTGCAGATGCCCGCCGAGGACCTCGACCTGTTGCACCGCGGCAAACGCATCGTCGATCTCGACGTCAAGAGCGAGCCGGGCAAGCTGCTGGACCTGGTCGCCAAGGCGGACGTCCTGATCGACGCGTTCCGGCCAGGCACCTGCGAGCGACTGGGCGTCGGGCCCGACGACTGCGCTGCGGTTAACTCACGGCTGATCTTCGCCCGGATCACCGGCTGGGGTCAGGACGGGCCGCTGGCGCAGACCGCCGGCCACGACATCAACTACCTGTCGCAGACCGGCGCGCTGTCGGCCATCGGCTACCGCGACCGCCCGCCGGTTGCCCCGCTGAACCTGGTCGCCGACTTCGGCGGCGGGTCGATGTTCGTGCTGCTCGGTATTGTCGCCGCGCTGTATGAGCGGGAACGCTCGGGCAAGGGCCAGGTGATCGACGCCGCGATGGTCGACGGCGTGTCCATCCTGTCGCAGATGGCGTGGACGATGAAGTCGACGGGCAGTCTCAAAGACCAGCGCGAATCGTTCATGCTCGACGGCGGCGCGCCGTTCTACCGCACATACGAAACATCGGACGGCAAGTACATGGCCGTCGGTGCGATCGAACCGCAGTTCTTCGCGCAACTGCTGGCCGGTCTCGGCTTGTCGGCGGAGGACGTACCGAGCCAACTCGACGCATCGGCTTTTCCGAAAGTGCACGAACTGTTCGCGGAGCGATTTGCGGGCAAGTCTCGCGACGAATGGACCGGGATCTTCGCCGGCACCGACGCGTGCGTCACGCCCGTCCTGACCTGGACCGAGGCCGCGCACAATGAACACCTTCGGGCGCGCTCAACGCTGTTGCAAGCCAACGGCGTCGACCAGGCCGCGCCGGCGCCGCGGTTCTCGCGTACTCCGTCCGGGCCGGTCGGTGCGCCGCCGAAAACCACCACGCCGATCGACGAAATCGACTGGTGAGGCAAATTAGCTAGCGAATACTCTGCGCGAGGCCCCGAAGTTAGCTAGTATTTGCCACATGGCTGTCCGAGCATCGAGAGAAGTCGTCTTTGAGGCACCGCCCGAGGCGATTCTGGACGCGCTCGCCGACATCGATGCGGTGCCGACGTGGTCGCCGGTCCACAAACACGCCGAGGTGCTCGACCGACACCCCGACGGCCGCCCGCACCACGTGAAGGCGACGCTGAAGATCATGGGCATCAGCGACAAAGAGGTGCTCGAGTACCACTGGGGCCCCCGCTGGGTGGTGTGGGACGCGCATGACACCCTCCAGCAGCGCGGTCAGCACGGCGAGTACAACCTCACCCCCGAGGGGGACGACAAGACCCGGGTGCGCTTCGACATCATCATGGATCTGGCCGCGCCGATCCCGGAGTTCCTGATCAAGCGAGCCAAGAAGATCGTGCTCGACGTCGCGACTGAACGCCTGCGCAGGCAGGTCATGGAGAAGTACGCGTCCTAGGTTCGGATCGTGGCCGTCCGAACATCACTCGAGATCGTGATCGAGGCACCGCCGGAAGCCATCATGGATGCGCTCGCCGACGTCGAGGCCCTGCCGTCGTATGCCTCAGGCTACAAGCGGGCCGAGGTCCTCGACAGGTACGAAGACAACCGCCCGCACCATGTGCGCGTCGCGGTCAAGGTGCTCGGGATCGTTGACGAAGAAGTTCTCGAATACCGCTGGGGCCCAGACCGGTTGGTGTGGGATGCGGAGCGCACGACGCAGCAGTACGCCCAGCACGTCGAATACACACTGAGGCCTGATCACACCGGGATGTCGACCGTGGTGCGAGTCGGCATCACCGTCGAGCCCGACTCGCTGATCCCGGAGTTCCTCATCAAGAGAGCCGGCAAGACGCTGATCGATGCGGCAACCGAGGGGCTGCGCAGCAGGGTGCTGGGACGCAAGCCTTCCGATCAACTCGAGTAGATCGGAATAGCCGGCTTGTGAGAGCCGGTTGGACTCGGTATGCCGACCGGAGCCCTGCTATATCCCGACCCGCAAGCGGTCAACGTCGTTGACGACGTGGTCGCACAGGCCAGACGCGCTCACGACCTCGGCGTGCGCCAGGTCTGGCTGGCTCAGCAGTTCCACCATGACGCGATCGCGCTGGCGGGGTTGGTCGGCGCGGCGGTGCCGGGGCTGGGGGTGGGCACCTCGGTGGTGCCGATCAATCCGCGGCATCCGCTGATCGTGGCTTCGTTGGCGCAGACGGCGCAGGCGGCCTCGCACGGCAACTTCAGCCTGGGCCTCGGGCTGGGCGCCCACGAGCCTGAACGTCTGGCGTTCGGTACGGCCTGGCCCAACACGATTCAGCGATTGCGCGAACACCTGACGATCCTGCGGTCCGTGTTCGACAACGGAACCGTCGACTTCCACGGTGAGGAGTTCAGTGCCAACCCCGCCTGGCCGGTCGCGGTCGCCGGTGGCACGCCGGTGCCGGTGTATGTGGCCGCGATGGGGCCAAAGGCATTGCAGGTGACCGGCGAACTTGCCGACGGCACACTGCCTTACCTCGCTGGGCCCCGCACCATCGCCGAGTTCATCGAACCGACGATCGCGAAAGCCGCCGCCGAGGCTGGCCGACTCACGCCCCGGATCATCGCGGCGGTGCCCGTGCTCGTGTCCGATGATGTCGACGCCGCGCGTGCCCTCGCCGGTCAGCAGTTGAGCTTCTACGCGACCATCCCGTCGTATCGAAAGGTGATCGCGAGGGAAGGCGTCGACAATGTCGCCGACCTCGCCGCCATCGGATCGGCGGACTCGGTTGTGCGGCAGCTGCGCCGCTACCTGGACGCGGGTGCGACGGACGTCGTGCTCAGCCCACTGGACCGCTCGGAATCCGCGGACCAAGAGGCGCTCTGGGCCGTCGCGGCCACGCTGTAGCGCGGACTCCAGGGGGATGGCCAGTAGCCCTCGCCGCGAGGTGCAACACCAGCGAAACATAGCGGGCTTACCGTTTCGGGATGCCGTCGCGACGACGGTCGGCACTGGTCGACAGGCTGGTGGTAGACCAACCGGGCCGCCCGCAGCAGGAAATTCTGGACGAACTGCGCCGGGTGATCCTGGACGGCGCGGTTCCTCCTGGCACACCAATCCCGTTGGCGGAGGTGTCCGATCTGTTCGGAGTCAGCCAGATCCCCGTTCGGGAATCACTGAAGACGTTGATCGGTGAAGGCCTGGTCACCCACCGCAGCAATGCCGGTTACACCGTCGCCCAGCTGACCCCGCAGGAGCTGCGCGAAATGTATATCGTGCGCGAGACGTTGGAGTCGGCGTCGCTGGCCGCCGCGGTGGCGAACGCGACCGACGCAGATCGCGCCGACATCGTCATGGTGAACGACGTTCTCCAGCAGGCCATCCGCGACGACGACCCGATCACCTACCACCGGCAGAGCCGGGAGTTCCACATCGCACTGAGCCGACCGTCGCGCATGCATCGATTGCTGCACATGCTGGAAGCGGCGTGGAATGTCACCGAACCGGTGCAGTCGATGGTTCATGTCGCGCCGTCCGACCGCGCGCATCTGCACACCGATCACTGTCAGATGGTCGACGCGTTTCTCGCCGGCGACATTGAGCAATTGCTCGCAGTTTCGGAATTGCATGCCCAGCGGCTCAACTCGGTCATCGCGACGCTGCCCACCGACACCGGGTTGTTGGCGCGGCCGGATATATCTTTCACGCAATAGCCAGGTATTTCCCAGGAAATAGGGGCGAAATACGCGGTGGGTAGCGTCTGCCCATGACCGACATCGACACACCGCAGACCGCGAAACAACCGCCGCCGGGCGCCGTTGTCGGCGCCGTTGACATCGTCGAGGCCGCTGGTCACCCGGTCGGCGG
>JAVRPG010000649.1:0-3049 GCA_032162325.1 Mycobacterium sp.
TACCACCCGGAATATGACGTCGAGGCGGTCGACCGGCTGCCCTTCACCACCCCGGAGAAGTCGCAGCGTTACCGCACCGAGAACTACCGGGGAGCCGTGGGCCTCAACTGGTACCGAACCGACCCCAGCCTGCAGCTGACGATGGCCTACTACCTGCCGCCCGACGAGTTGGCCGTCGTGGAACCCCACCTGAGCGCTATCGGTGAGTTGATGGGTGGCCCGGTGGCCCGGTGGGCCGAGCAGACCGACCGCAATCCGGCACGGCTGGAGCGCTACGACCGCTGGGGCCACGACATCAGCCAGGTGGTCCAGCCGACGTCGTTCATCGAGTCCAAACGGGCGGTCCTGGACGCGCAAAAGGCACTCAAAGACGACGCGCGGAGCGCCGGCCTCAACCCGTCGTTGCCGTTATTCGCGGCCAACTACCTGCTCAATCAGGCTGACATCGGCATGGGCTGCGCGCTGGGAACTGGCGGCGGCATGGTCAAGTCGCTGGTTGCGGCGTATGCGCCCGCGGACGTGCGCGAGCATGTCCTCGCCAAATTCGCCACCGGCGAGTGGGAGGGCGAAACCGCTCAGCTGCTGACCGAGCGCGCCGGCGGTTCCGACCTCGGCACGCTGGAGACGACAGCAACACGGCACCGAGATGCCTGGCTGCTCAACGGTTTCAAGTGGTTTGCGTCCAACTGCGACGGTCAGGTGTTCGTCGTGCTGGCCAAGCCGGAGGGAGCCCCGGATTCCAGCCGGGGCGTGGCGACCTTCCTGGTGCTGCGAACTCGCCGCGACGGCACGCGCAACGGCATTCGCATCCGCCGCCTCAAAGACAAGCTTGGCACACGCTCGGTGGCCTCCGGAGAGGTGGAGTTCGTCGACGCGGAGGCGTTCTTGCTGTCCGGCGAGCCGAGCAGCCACAAAGCTGAGCCGCAGCTGCACGATGGCAAGGGGCTGGGCCGAATGATGGAGCTGACCAACGCCGCCCGTCTCGGGATCGCTCTGTTCGCCCTGGGCAACGCGCGGCGCGCCCTGGTCGAATCGCTGTGTTACGCGAGGCAGCGGCAGGCGTTCGGCGACCGCCTGATCGACAAGCCGTTGATGCGCCGCAAACTTGCCGAAATGATCGTCGACGTCGAAGCCGCCCAGGCGCTGGTGTTCGACGGCGTGGGCCTGGCCAACCACCGCCAGCCCAGACGGGTGCGGCAGCGGATTGCCGTGCCGGTCACCAAGCTCAAGGTGTGCCGGCTCGGCATCACCATGGCCTCCGACGCGATCGAGATCCACGGCGGCAACGGCTATATCGAAACATGGCCGGTGGCAAGGCTTTTGCGCGATGCCCAGGTCAACACCATCTGGGAGGGCGCCGACAACATCCTCTGCCTCGACGTGCGGCGGGGGATCGAGCGCATCGGTGCCCACCAACCGCTGCTGGAGCGACTGCACGACGCGGTCTCGGTTTCCGACGACGATGCCACGACCCGGCTGATACGCCGCCGCATCGAGGATCTCGAGGCGGCGATCACCGCCTGGACGAAGCTGCCCGCCGAGGTGGCCGAGGCCCGGCTGTTCCCGCTGGCCCAATTCATCGGGGATGTCTACGCCGGCGCCCTGCTGACCGAGCAGGCCGCCTGGGAGCACGCCACCCGCGGCACGGACCGCAAGTCCCTCGTGGCCCGGCTGTACGCGCAGCGCTACCTTGCCCAGCGCGGTCCGCTTCGCGGTATCGATGACGAGGCCGATGAAGGACTCGAACGGTTCCCCGAACTTGCCGAGGGAGCACTGGCGATGGATTATCCACAGAACTCGCGGGGCACGATTGGATAGCGAGTACCGCAGCCATCAAGATTCCGTAAAGAAGGTTTCGAGGCTGCTGTGGACGCAGCTCCCAGCGCGCGTTATCCAGCTGTTAACCGTAGGCTTTGGCGGGGTCCGATTGGGTTTCGTTAAAAACCGGCAATATCGCGTAAGGAATCTGCTATGACACAGCTCGCCAACGACGGGCATCGTGTATCGCCGTCGTTCTCGGACCGATGTAAGCGGGTCTTTCTCGGCAAACCGATGATTACCGACCAGCTTCAACACGAGCGTTTGTCCAATCCCGTTGCACTAGGCGTGCTCTCGCCCGACGCCATCTCGTCGACTGCCTACGGTTCTGAGCAGGTCATGATCGAACTGCTCCCGGCCGCCGGAATGGCGGCATTCGCCTTACTCCTCCCTGTGACCGGCGTCATCTTGCTGATCCTGGTTCTGGTGGCCGCTTCCTACCGCCAGGTGGTGATGGTCTACACCCGTGCCGGCGGCTCCTACGTGGTCGCGCGGGAGAACTTCGGACCGAAGATCGCCCAGATCGCCGCGGCGTCGCTGTTGATCGACTACGTCGTCACCGTCGCCGTGCAGTGCGCGGCCGGAACCGTTGCCGTGGTGTCGGCGATACCGGTTCTCGGTCCCTACAGCTTGGAAATGACCGTCGGCATTGTCCTCATAATGTGCTTTGCCAACCTGCGCGGATTGCGAGAAGCCGGGCTTCCCTTTGCGCTGCCGACCTATTTATTTGTCGGCATGGTCTCGTTGACGATCATCGTCGGCATCATTCGGGAATTCACCGGTGGCCTTATGGTTTACGACCCGGCGCACACCGATGGAGCAGTGCCGGTTCAGCACGGCAGCGGTCTGATCATGGGCGCCACCCTGCTGATCGTGCTGCGGGCCTTCGCCAACGGCGGCTCGTCGCTGACCGGTGTCGAGGCGATCTCTAACACGGTCAACGCCTTTCGCCCGCCGGAAAGCACCAATGCACGTCAGGTGCTGACGACCATGGCGTGCATCCTCGCGTTTCTGCTGGCCGGTGTCGCCTGGCTGGCCCACATCACTCATGCCTTCCCCTACGCCAACGGGTATCCATCAATGCTGTCCGAGATCGCGAGGGCGGTCTTCGGCGACGGTCTGATCGGGAAAGTTCTGTATTTCGTCGTTCAGGCAGCCACCGCACTGATCCTCTACACCGGCGGTAACACCAGCTTCAACGGGTTTCCCGCGTTAACGAGTTTCGTCGCCG
>JAVRPG010000650.1:0-4075 GCA_032162325.1 Mycobacterium sp.
TGCCGCCAGGAACCGTGCACCCATGCCCAGTGGGCGAAGAGCCGGGGATGCTGGCGGGTGATGCGCTGCCTGCAGGCCTTGGCTTTCTTGGTGGTGCGCAGCCGTTTGTACTTGTTGCGGATCCAGCGCATCACGTAGGCATTGATGCGCGACAGGAGCGGATACAGCGCGGAGCGGTAGAACGCTCCGTAGTACTGCATCCAGCCCCGCACGACAGGGTTGATCTGTCGGGCGATCTCGGCGAGGTTGAACCCGATCCAGCGGTGCAGCCGCCATCGGCGAATCTGACCGCTGATCTTGTTCTGGGCGTCCTTGCTGACTGCCGGCTGAAACGAGACCAACATCGATCCGTGCTTCGTGCGCGCGGCACGGGCACGAAAGGTGAATTCGTAACCAGCGCACGGCCTTTGGGCGGCCCGGCGGGTGTCGTCGGCCCGGGCTACATCGGCCATCTGTTTGCACAGCAGTTCGCTCTGGCCGGGTACGAGGTGCGCGCGTGGTCACCCACTGGTCGGCACACACGTTGCACGACCGATTGCGTCAGAGTGTGTCCACGCTGGCCGACATCGGCGTCATCGACACCGCGGCTATCGACGACACGGTCAGCGACCAGCTCGCGCGTGCACGTTCGGTACCCGCCGTGCTCGACGCGTCGGCCGCCACCGAACAGTTCATCCCCATCGACGCGACCACCGAGGACGCGGAGGCCTTCATGGCGGCGGGGCTCAGCTTCGAGGCGTTCGCATCCAACCTCCGTGTCTTGAACATGGGCACACCAGAGGGTGTGCGACCGGTGGCGATCTGGGGGCCGGCGATTCTCGCGCAGGTCCAGGGCGAACGGAACGCCGGTATCTGCACCTTCAACGGCCAACTCCGCATCGTCAGCGCAAGCCACGACCCGCTCCCTGGCTACCTGGACCGCGTCCGCGACGTCTTCGACACCGCATGCTGAGGGAGCCGGCGCACCCCCTAGGAGGCCATGATGCGTCCTGCAATTCAGGTCCGAGGCGAGCCCGACCTAGCAATAGGACGGCTCTTGTTGAATCTACCGGCGGCACAGGTGATCTGGGCGCCGCCGATACCGGGTTCTTGGTTCAGAGACTCCAAGGCGAGTACGGCACCGGCAGGCATCGACGCGGATCCTCCTGGTCGGCGACAACGGATCGGACATACGCGTGGCCCTCACGTCCGGGTCCGGTTGCGGTATTGCGGAGGAAGGCAACCGATCTCGGTGGTGATGGCCCGGCGGAAGGCTGCCTCGCTGCGGCAGCCGACCGCGACGGCGATCCGGTCGACCGTGGTATCGGTGGTGCGCGGCAGCTTGGTCGCGCCATCACCGTGCATCAAGACCGACAGTCCACCCCTGCCATATTTTGGGAACTGCGCTGTCCGACAGCGTCGTTCCGACCGGCCTCTATGTTGCCGACTTTGTGCGAGCGCAGTACCGCGCGGGCGAACGTCAGTCAGCGGGTGGTTGAGTAGAGTCGTGAACCCACCGGCCATGGTGTTCGGGTCCCGTGCGACGCCGAGCCGGAGATCGACCAGATACTTCCCCACAGCCTCACTGCTCGGGCGGCCAGGGTTCGCCGGGGCTGTGGTTCGCCCGGTGGTAAAGCAGCGCCATCGCTTGGCTGATCAGCGTTTTCTCCGGGATTGGCCAGTCAATGTCCTGGACGTGCTGGTGATAGGCGCTCGTCACGCCGAGCGGGTTGGTGGCAAACAATGTAATGGTCGCCGCCCGCCAGCGTGATTGCGGTGGGGTGGGGACTTGGAGCAGCTGGGCCAGGTGGCTCAACATTTGGGCGTCGGCGGCTATCCCACGTCGGTCTTGTGCCCAGTCCTCGCCCTGTTCTGGCGGTCCCATCATGGTCGTTTACCGCGCATGTCCGAAGTACGCCAGCTCCCAGAACGCCTCTTTCTGCTGTGTATACACCACTTCATCGCCCTCGGAGTGAACAAACGTCGCCGTGCCCGCGAAACGCAGATCAGCGCCATCGTTGTTTGTCGCACGTGCTCTGTCCAGTTGAGCGCCGGTCATGAGGTCGATGAACTTGATATGCAAAAAGTCGCTCTCGCGCTCAAATGTGACCGTGTAGCGTGTTTGCCCCGCCTGATAATTGCAAGACAACGTATTGGCTACCGGCTTTCCCGTGTCCGAATCGGTGTGTATGTCGCTGGTCTCGAAGGTGATGTCGACACCATCTGCCGGCACGTCCGCCACTATCTGACCTGCCCGTGTCACGAGAAATTGTTTGAATTCATGGTAGCCATAGTCCTTTTCTGCCGTCAAAACCCAGACAAGGACCAAGTACTCGCCGAATTGCACCCGGGCCCAGTACCAGTCGTGAATAAGCTTCCCCATCGGGACATTTGTCCAACCACGGTCGATGTAACCCGGCCCAGTTCCTGCTAGGTCCAGGCCCTTCGTATGGACGGTCATCCTCGCATCCCCCAGGGGCACAGGTTGCGCCGTGGCAAAATGCTCTTCGTCATTCTCCCCGAAGAACATGTAGCCCGTCCCGGGTCGCCACGCGTTTACCGTTCCAGTGAGCTGAACATCGGCCACAAAATCGTCTATCTCGACGTGCACCTGATAGGAGTGAAGATCTCCTCTGAAATAATTTCGGCCCATCCGCACGTCGCATTCGACCTTGGAAGCGGAGAACTCGTCTGCCGGAATGGTCGCCTTCTTCTCGATTGCTGAGCCGTCGGGTAATTTGAGACTAACCGTCACGTTCGGCGTGAGCGGCAGTTCATCGCTGCCCGCAAGGGGTTTGGTCATCATAAATATTGCCAGGGTCGCTCCGTCGACCTCCGCGTCGATGTACCACCATTCATGGGTTCCCGGACTCCCGTCGGTATGCGCCGCGTCTTCCCACGGCTCCATCCGGCCCTTTTCGAGACCAAGTTTTTGGTAGTCCTGCGGGGACATAGCGAGACGGGCGGGACGAGCGACGGACGGACGGTTCACTCCACGATTGTTTGTCATCATCGCAAGTCCACAATGATCAAGTTGCGGCATTCTCTCTTCATGGCACTCCTTAGGTTGTCGACGTAAGTGTTTTGCAGCCCGTCCACCTGCTGCGGGTCCCCCAGCGTGAGCCGGACGATGTCGGCGGTCATGAGCCGACGGCTCGTGACCACGACCGGGATGTCCGGGGCACCGGCCTCCGCACGCTTCCTAGCACCTGCATTGACTCTCCGTTGATGTCCGTGCGCTAGGTAACACGCTAGGAGCGCAAGAGGAGTCGGTGCCCGTCCTAACGGTTGAATTCCGCCCTCCGGAACCGGGCCCATTCCAGCGCCGCGATCTAGGCGTTGCCCCGTTGGAATAGATGGGACTCCCTCAGCTGGGAGCCAAACCCGCTACGAAAGGATTCCGATGTCCAGGATCGCCATCATCACCGGCAGCACCCGACCCGGCCGCCACAACGAAGCCGTCGCGAAATGGGTCCTCGATCACGCACAACGACGCGACGACGCACAGTTCGACCTGGTCGACATCGCCGACTACGGCCTGGCCCAGCTCGACGAAATGATGCCCGCGTCGATGGGCGCCTACTCCCAGCCCCACACCCAGCGGTGGGCCGACACCATCGCGTCCTACGACGGGTTCATCTTCGTGACCCCCGAATACAACCACTCCACCTCGGGTGCGCTGAAGAACGCCATCGACTTCCTCTACGCCGAATGGAACAACAAGGCCGCCGGATTCGTCAGCTACGGCGCCGCCGGCGGCACCCGAGCCGTCGAGCACCTGCGGTTGGTCATGGCCGAGCTCCAGATCGCCGACGTCCGCGCCCAGGTCACCCTGTCGCTGATGGCCGACTTCACCAACTTCACCGAATTCACCCCCCAAGACCATCACGTCGAGGCCCTCACCCCACTGTTCGACCAAGTCGTTTCGTGGAGCACCGCCCTGGCCGGCACCCGATCATGACCCCGCACCGATGCGTCACCGCGCTCGGCGCGCGGTTGATGCTCTCGGCCGATACGACGAAAAGTAGGAAGGCCCGAGTTATCGGTCCAGCAGTCGTGACTCCCCCGCCGTGGTGCGGGCCTGTGGAAGGAGTGG
>JAVRPG010000651.1:0-3243 GCA_032162325.1 Mycobacterium sp.
TCAGGGCCAGTGGCCACCAAAGGATCTCAAAGAAGGCAAGTACTTCACCATGGGCAAGTGGGGGATGCTGGTCAACATCGTCGCAGTGGTCTGGGGGATCGCCATGGCGGTCAACCTGGCCTGGCCGCGCGAGGCCGTCTACGGGGTGGGCTGGTACAACGCCTGGGGTGCGTTCATCTACATCGGCGTGATCCTCGGTTCGGGCCTGCTGTGGTATTTCGTCAAGGGTCGCCACCACATCGGCTGTCTGGAATCCCATGCGGCGACGACGAAGTCCGAGGCCGTGGAGCAGGCGTGATGGCTGGCGCCACATTCGATTATGTGATAGCCGGCGGCGGCACCGCCGGCTGCGCATTGGCAGCCCGGCTGTCCGAGGATCCGGACGTGACGGTGTGCCTGGTCGAGGCCGGGCCGTCGGACGTCGGCGACGACAACATCCTGGTGCTGGCGGAGTGGATGCATCTGCTCGATTCCGGCTACGACTGGGACTACCCCGTCGAACCGCAGGAGCGTGGGAACTCCTTCATGCGGCATGCCCGCGCGAAGGTGTTGGGTGGGTGCTCATCGCACAACTCGTGCATCGCGTTCTGGCCGCCGGCTGAATGCCTTGACGAGTGGGTGAAGATGGGCGCCGCCGGGTGGAGCGCTGCCGAGGTGCTTCCGTTGGTCTCGCGGCTGGAGAACAACGACGCCCCCGGCGATCAACATGGGCACGACGGGCCGGTGCGAATTCGCGATGTTCCGCCCGACGATCCCTGCGGCGCAGCGGTTCTCGAGGCAGCGGCGAACGTCGGGTTGCCGACCGTGGCGTTCAACCGCGGCGAGACGGTACGCAACGGGGCCGGATGGTTTCAGATCAACGCGGCCGAGGACGGCACCCGGATGTCGACCTCCCACGCATATCTGCATCCGATCCTCGGCGCCCGCAAAAACCTCGAGGTGCGCACCAATTCATGGGTCTCCGAGATTCTGTTCGATGAGTCGCTGAACGCGACGGGAGTGCGGTACCAGCGGCCCGACCTCACCGGCTACGACGAGGTGTCGGCCAAGCGCGAAGTCATCGTCACCGCGGGCGCCATCGACACCCCGAAGTTGTTGATGCTGTCCGGAATCGGGCCTGCGGAACATCTGCGGGACTTCGGCATCGATGTCCGCGTCGATTCTCCCGGCGTCGGATCGAATCTCGACGACCACGTCGAAGGGCTGGTGTTCTGGGAGGCGTCGCGGCCCATGGCCAAGACGTCGACGCAGTGGTGGGAGATCGGGCTGTTCACCACGGTCGACGAGGGTGTGACCCAACCGGACCTGATGATGCATTACGGCAGCGTGCCGTTCGACATGAACACGCTGCGCCGCGGCTACCCGACCACCGACAACGGATTCTGCCTGACTCCCAACGTGACTCAGGGCCGATCCCGCGGCACGGTACGGCTGCGGTCGCGTGATTTCCGGGACCGGCCGCGTATCGATCCGCGGTACTTCACCGATCCCGAGGGCTACGACGAGCGCATCATGCTCACCGGTGTTCGGCTCGCCCGCAAGATCGCCGAGCAGGCGCCGCTGGCCGCCTGGGTCAGCCGCGAACTCGCGCCGGGTCCCGACGCGACCACCGACGACGAGCTGCTCGACTACATCCACAAGTGCCACAACACCGTGTACCACCCGGCGGCGACGGCGCGGATGGGAGCCGTTACCGACCCGATGTCGGTGCTCGATCCGGAGTTGCGGGTCAAGGGAGTGTCACGGTTGCGCGTGGTGGACGCGTCGGCGATGCCAAAGCTACCGTCGGTCAACCCCAACATCACGGTGATGACGATGGCGGAGAAGTGTGCCGACCTCATCCGAAAGACCTGACTTCAAGACCTTCCTGGGCGAGCACACGCCGTTCCAGGCGGTGTCCGATGAGGAACTCGCGGAACTGGCATCCGGGTCGGTCTTAGTGGAGTTTCCCGCCGGGGCCCTGGTTGCCGATTACGCGACGCGGGTGCCCGACGAGGTGTGGATGGTTCACGCGGGACAGGTCGTGCTGCGCAGCAGCGGCGACGCCACCACCATCGACACCGTGGGCCCCGGCGGCATCTTCGGCTATATGCCGCTGCTGACCGGTGGCGGCATGGACTTCGAGGCCAGCACGATTGGGCCGGCCACACTGATCCGGTTGCCCGGCACCTTGGTGCGGGCGCAGTTCGCCAAGCCCGCGGGATTGGCGTTCCTGGCGTCGTCGGCCTGGAATGTGGGCACCGCAGACCGGCCGACGATCGCACCCGCCACCGATAGCAGGCCGGTCGCCGAGCTGGTGCATGGCGAGGTGTTGCTCGTCTCGCCCGACACCTCGGTGCGTGACGCGGTCGTGCGGATGACGGAGCACCACGTGTCATACGCGCTCATCCGGTTGCCCGACGGCGGTCTTGGCATCTTTACCGACCGCGATCTGCGGACCCGTGTGGTTGCCGCGGGCCTGGCTGTCGACGTGCCGATCGACCGGGTGATGAGTGCGCCCGCGCGCAGCGTGACCGCCGACCTGACCGCCGACGCGGTGCTGATGGAGATGCTCGAGTGCGGGCTGCGGCACATGCCGGTCCTGACGTCGCGCGGGGAGGTCGTCGGCGTGCTTGAAGACGCCGATTTGCTGGCGGCATCGGCACGGCAGAGCTTCATGCTGCGACGGTCGATTGGCCTGGCCGCCAACGCCACCGAGTTGCAGAGGGTCGGCCAGCGGGTGACCGGACTCGCCAGTGAGCTATTCCGCAACGGGACGAAAGCGTTGGCGACAAGCGGGATCCTGTCGGTGGTGATCGACAGCCTGGTGCGTAAGGCGCTGGAACTGGCGCTGGCCGAGGATGATCGGGCACCTGCAGGCGGGTTCGCCTGGCTGACGCTGGGCAGCGTGGCGCGACGCGAGGCCATGCCGTCCTCCGACGTGGACAGCGCGCTGTCATGGAAGGACGACGAATTATCCTCGGCCAGACCGCAATTAGGAGCGATCGCGGCTCGCACTCATGAGATCCTGGACGGCTGCGGATTGCCGTCGGACCGCAACAACGCCATCGCATCCAGCCCGCTGTTCTCGCGCTCGCAGTCGGAGTGGTTCGCCGCCGCGGAGGGGTGGCTGGATGATCCGCTGCGCGATCGCGGCCTGATCCTGTCGTCTCTGCTCCTCGACGGACGTGTCGTGTGGGGCGATGCCACGCTGCACACGGTCCCTTCCGCTTATCGCCGGATGCGCGACGCGCATCCGAATGC
>JAVRPG010000652.1:0-6262 GCA_032162325.1 Mycobacterium sp.
GGCCGGGATCTCGGTTGACTACGTCACCCGTCTCGAGCAGGGCCGGGCGCCCCACCCGTCGGAACCGGTCGTCGAGGCGCTGGGCCGTGCTCTGCGGTTGTCCGGTACCGAGCGCGAGCATCTGTTCCACGTCGCAGGGCTCGTGCCGCCGGGGCAGGGGACGGTACCCGCTTACATCACGCCGAGCGTTCAGCGGATGCTGGACAGGCTGACCGGGACGTCCGTCGCGGTCTTTGACGCGGCGTGCACCCAGCTGCTGGCCAAACCGCTCTACGACGCTTTGATGGGTGAGCACCGCGGCAACGAGCGGAACGCGGTGTGGCGCAACTTCCTCGGCTCGGGCAGCCGCGTCCGCCATACACCGCAATCCCTGCTCGCGCTCAAGGCAGCCCAGGTCGCGGAGCTGCGGGCCGCGGCCAACCGATACCCCGCGGAGCAGCGAGTCCGGCGCCTAGTGGCGGAGCTTCGCGCCAAAAGCGACCACTTCGCCGAGCTGTGGGATTCCGGAACCGTGAGCCGGCCGGAGTCGTCGCGCAAGACCATGGACCACCCGCTGGTGGGCGCCCTGACGCTGGACTGCGACGTGCTCAGCGTCGCCGGCCCCGACCTGCGCATCACGGTCTACACCGCCGAGCCCGGAACACAGGACGCTGAACAGCTCGCCCTCCTCGCGGTCTTGGGCACTCAGACACTCGTCGAGTCGCCGGATCCGTTGCCCCGAGTGGCCGTTCGTTGAGGTCGTGGCACCTGCGTGTCTGGGGTCATTGGCCTTTCAGGCTGCCGATACCAAGCGACGTGTCCTTCGGAATCTGCTCGGTTTTTGGTTCGACCGCGTTGACGTAGGCCTGCGGATCCCGGTCGACAATTCGCAACCCTTTTGTCGTGGGGTGCTGAGCCATGAACTCGCGGTACTGCTGACCGAGTGCCTCGCGAAGGCCGACGGGCGCATGTCGGCGAAAGTCTGACAGTCCTTCCCGTTCCTCTTCGCCCATGTGCTCGTCATTTGCCTCTCGGGCCCGACCGACTGCCGCCCACCACTCGTCGGTGCCAATCGCCACCGCATTAGCGTCCCGAACACCGTCACGGATGTCGTTGTGATCGCCAATCGCATCGAGCGTTTCGCCCTCAGGGTCGTCGACACCCCGCTTCAACAGTTGTGGGTAGAAGATCTTCTCCTCGATGTATGCGTGCACATCCAGTTTGTCGGCAAGGGGACGCCAAACCTTTTCGAGCGCATCGCTTCTAACCGGCGTACGTGCCTGCAGGTCATCGAGCCGTGCGAACTGCTCGCGAAACCAGTTATGGTCAGCGAGTATCAGCATCGTGATGTCAGCCATCTCGACTCCAACGGTGGGCTAACTGCCGCGGCAGACTCTTCTTCACTTCCGATGATGCTTGCAGACGGTCATTTACGTGTCGACGGGGGTCAGTCAGTCCTTGCGGCCGGCGTCGATGAGGCGGAGAACCGCTGCGCCCTCCTCGTCGGAGGCCTCCAGATCCACCTCCACGTCGAAGCCCCGGTCGTGGTCGCCCGCCGGGTCGTCCAGGATCTGCCGCACCCGCCACAGGCCGGGCTGCCGGTCGATGATCAGCAGCGCCGGGCCCCGGGTGTCGGCGCCTGTGCCTACGTCGTCGTGCTCGTCTAAGTCTAAGTACGCGCGGCCGACCTCATCCCAGCGCTCGGACGTCCACCCGGAATCTCGAGTTCCTACATCAAGGAAGTACGCGCCGCCTTCGACGCCAGCTTCTTCTTCAAGCGGGTGATCCCGTTGGGGACGCTGCGGGCAGTCCGCAAGTTCCAGCCGCCCAGCTTCCTGCGTCCCGGCAACGCACTGGTCCGGTCGGGCCACGAAGGGGCCGATCGTTGAAGGGCGGTTACACGTCGGAGCTCTCGCGCCACAGGTCGATACCGGAATCCGATGCGTACCGGTCGATTTCGCGGAGTTCGTCCGGCGTGAAGTGAAGGTTGGCGAGGGCTCCGAGATTCTCGTCGAGCTGGGCGACGCTAGACGCGCCGACGAGCGTCGAGGCCACAGTGGGGTCGCGGAGCACCCAGGCCAGCGCCAGCTGCGCCAGCGACTGGCCACGGCGCTCGGCGATCCCGGCGAGTCCGCGAAGCCGCTCGCGTACCTGTTCGGTCACCACGTCGTCGTCGAAGGTCGGACGCGCCGTCGCGCGCTCGATGTCGGCCGCGGGCCGCTGCAGGTAGCGGTCCGTCAGGAGGCCTTGGCCCAGCGCGGTGAACGCGATGGCCCCCATACCGGCGTTGGCGAGCTCAGTGGTGAGCCCGCCCTCGATCCACCGGTTGAGCAGTGAGTACGACGGCTGGTGAATCACCAGCGGGGTACCGAGTCGGCGCGCGATCGCCGCCGCTTCCGCGGTCTTGCCTGCCGAGTATGACGAGATACCGACGTACCGCGCCTTTCCCGCACGCACCGCGGCGTCGAGGGCGCCGATCGTCTCGTCGAGCGGTGTGACCGGATCGATGCGATGTGAATAGAAGATGTCGACGTAGTCGAGCCCGAGGCGGTCGAGCGACTCGTCAAGGCTCGCAAGCAGATAAGCACGGCTGCCTAGCTGACCGTAGGGCCCCGGCCACATATCCCACCCTGCCTTGGTGGAGATGATCAGTTCGTTGCGATACGGCTTGAAGTCGCGACGCAGCATCCGGCCGAAGTTCTCCTCGGCGGAGCCGTACGGCGGTCCGTAGTTGTTGGCCAGATCGAAGTGGGTGATCCCACGATCGAAGGCGTAGCGCAGCACTTGCCGCTGCCCGTCGAATGGCCGGTTGTCGCCGAAGTTGTACCAGAGGCCGAGTGAGATCGCCGGCAGCAGCAGCCCGGACGAGCCGACGCGCCGGTACGCCATCGTGTTGTAGCGCTCCCGCGACGCGACCCATGGATCGTGGGTGAAAGGAACATCAGAGATCGCGAGATCGTCGGCCATGGGCGTCATCGTAAGTCCACGTGCCCGGGTGCCCACGCCTCGCCGGGCGCGGAGAGGGCCGTGCCGATGTCCGGCGGGGCGTCCAACTCCTCGAGGCCGAGGCCTTCGGGGACGACGAGCACAGGAGTGCTGGAGTGTGCGACGACCGCGGCCGCGACACTGCCCTGCAGGTGGCCCAGCAGCCCACTGCGGCGATGAGGGCCGAGCACGATCAGGGTCGCGTTGTGTTCATCGGCGGTCGCGACGATGCCCTTCCAGGTCGGCGCCGCCTCAACGGCCATGCTTCGCGCCAGGAATCCGGCGTTGTCAGCCAGCGATGCCCCATGGGCGGCCGTCTGCTCGGCTGCTTGCCGTACCTCGGCGGCCCTGTCGGCGTTGAAGTGCTTCGTGTCGGTTGGCGTGAACCCGACTTCGACGGGCTGCCAGACACACACGACCAGCGCGTCGCGGCCAGGTGCCAGCCGGGCGGCGGCCTCCGCGATCGCGAACGCGGCGAGTTCTGATCCGTCGTAGGCGAAGAGCACCGGCCCGGCTGGATCCACAGCGTCACGCTGGATCGATGTTGGGACACTTGGGACGTACTCGGCCGCAGGAGCCGGGGACGGGAGTTTCGACCGGAGCCGGGCCAGTAGCGGCGGCGAGTACCAGGCCGGATCGTCGCCGTCGATGAACTCGTCCAGGTCGGGGCGTTGTGGTCGTGCTCCGCTCAGCGCGTAGATGCCCACACCGAAGGCGGCGCCGCCGATTGCGAGTCCGAAACCAATCCAGAGCGCGTAGCCGGTGCCTGTGGTGAGATCCGCCGCCGCCGTCACTGCGAAATGAGCGAGGATCGGCGCAACCATGAACGCGGCCACCGCCCGCAGGAGCTCGATGATCGCGAAGACGCGCTGCAGGCTGGCCGACTGCAGTGAGAAGCCCGCGACGAACAGCGCGGGTGCGACCGTGGCGCCCAGGGCAAGTCCCGTCAGTCCCGAGCCGACCAGGACCAGAGGCTGGTTGGACGGAATGGCGATCCGGAACACCAAGATCCCGGCCGCAAGCAACGCCATGCCGACGAGCGGAAGGTAGTGCATCGCACGTCTGGATATGACTATCCCGAATACGAACGCCATCACGACCGCGCCGCCGAGTTCGGGCAGATACAGCAACCCCACGCGGACCGGGCTGTAGGTCTGCAACAACACGTTGGCGGTCAATGCAGTCGCCGCTACCGACGCCGCCGCGGCGAACAGTGCGACGCCAACTCCGGCGACCGGGATCGAGCTCGTCAACATGGTGCGAATCGTCAGCAAAGGACGACGAGCCCTGAACTGGTAGACGATAAGCACCACGATCAACGCCAGACCACCGAACATCGGCGCCGTCACTGCGACATCCGTGAATCCGTGGCTCGTGAGTTGTGAGGCGCCGACGAAGGCGGCGCCGCAGCCGACCGCCGCCAGCCCGATGGCCAGGAGGTCGCGCGGTGCGTCGAGATCGGCTGGCGGAGCGTCGTCGAACGTCAACGCGGCCATCACGAGAGCCAGCAGCGCGATCGCGGCGACGATCCAGAAGAGCGGTCGCCATGCGTGTGCCTCGGCCTGCACGCCGCCAATGAACGGGCCCAGTGCAACCGCTCCGAAGACACACATATTCATGATCACGGCCGTGTGGCGGAGTTTGTCTTTCGGGAAGCCGATCGTCAGCGGCGGAGCCGCCGCGATCAACAGCATGCTGGTGGCCAAGCCCTGCAGTACGTGTCCGGAGATGAACATGCCAGCGTTCTGCGCCGCCGCCGAGAGCACCGACCCCACAACGAGCAGAACCGCGTAGAGGAGCAGCATCCTGCGCTGTGGCAGGTGCTGTGCGAATTGGACCGCCAGCACCGTGCCCACTGCATAAGCCGCATTGCCTAAACCCGAACTCAGGCTCATCGCCTGGGTGGTCATGTGCAGTTGTTCCGTGATAATGGGTACGAGCGGGTCGATCGCCGCGGACAGCGCCAGGTACGGGATCAACGCGAGTGTGACCATGGCGGCCACCGCCGGATAACGCCCGGCGAGCGGGCCTTGACGCATCAGTCCTGCCCGCAACTGTGAATTACCTGGCAGCGCAATGCCGCATCTGGCCAGTCGGTCGACGGGGTCAGGGCAGGCACGTGCTCCTCCAACTTGTTCTGAGCGGGCTTTGTTCCCGCACAAGCGGTCGACGCGGCCTTCGAGGCCACGATTTTCGTGGATTACGAGCGCCGAGTGAGGTTTTCTCGAGGTTGTGAGCGCGGTAACAGCATCGTTGCCGGGCGCGCCTGCTCAATGCTATCGACCAATTTGTACAAAGGGTTGTTCAACTGCTGGTCGGACCTTGACAGCTGAGCCGAATGCCTCACTGTTACAGCCGAATTGGCTGACGGCGCAGATGTCGCGTTGTGACGGATGCCTCAGTCCTTGCGGCCGGCGTCGACCAGGCGGAGAACCGCCGCGCCCTCCTCGTCGGAGGCCTCCAGGTCCACCTCCACGTCGAAGCCCCAATCGTGGTCGCCCGCCGGGTCGTCCAGGATCTGCCGCACGCGCCACACGCCGGGCTGCCGGTCGATGATCAGGAGCGCGGGGCCGCGGGCGTCGGCGCCCGTGCCCACATCGTCGTGCTCGTCGAAGTACGCGCGGGTGACCTCCTCCCAGCGCTCGGAGGTCCACCCGGAGTCGGCGTCCAGCTGGCCGAGATCGTGCCAGCGGCGCCGTGCGAACAGCTCCACCCGGCGGAAGAGCGCATTGCGGACCATCGCGGTGAACGCCCGCTCGTTGCCGGTGAGCGGGCGCGGGCGGGCCGGTACCGACACGGGGGCGTCCAGCGGCTGGTCCGGGTTGGTGAGCTGCTCCCACTCGTCGAGCAGACTCGAATCGACTTGGCGCACAAGCTCGCCGAGCCACTCGACGATGTCGGTGACTTCCTCGGTTCGCGCGGCGGCGGGCACTCCGGACCGCAGCGCCTTGAAGGCGTCGGAGAGGTAGCGCAGCACTGCGCCCTCGGAGCGGGTCAGCCCGTAGACGCTGACGAACTCCCGGAACGTGAACGCCCGCTCCCACATCTCGCGCACGACGGACTTCGGCGACAGCTGCGCGTCAGCGGCCCACGGGTTGCTCTGCAGGTACACCTCGTAGACGTGCCCGAGCAGCTCCTCAAGCGGTCGGGGATAGGTGACGTCGTCCAGCAACTCCATCCGCTCGTCGTACTCGATGCCGTCGGCCTTCATCTGGGCAACGGCCTCGCCTCTGGCCTTGTTCAGCTGCGCCGCCAGGATCTGGCGAGGGTCCTCGAGCGTCGCCTCGATGACCGAAAC